>JACQWN010000336.1:0-5986 GCA_016209245.1 Bacteroidia bacterium | reverse complement strand
GCTTCCGGAATGAAAGGAGACCCGTCTCTGCTATTGCACTTGGAAGCAATAATTCAATACTGACAGCCACCGGTAATGATTATAGCTTTGAAGATATTTTTGCAAGAGAGCTTCAGGCATTAGGCAAAAAGGGCGATATCCTGCTTGCTATTTCAACAAGCGGTAATTCGGGAAATATTCTGAAAGCGGTGAATACAGCTATTCAATTGGAAATGCTCGTTTTTGGATTTACCGGGGAGGATGGCGGTAAGCTGAAGAATATTTGCACATGCTTGAATATTCCTTCAAACGATACGGCAAGGATACAGGAGGCGCATATATTAATCGGTCACATTATTTGTGAAATCGTTGAAATGAATTTATTGGAATTGACATAAATAGATATGGTTAAATGGCTAAATGGCTAAATGGCTGAATGGCTAAATGGCTAAATGACAATATAGCAATTTAACAATTTAACAATTAACAATTTCGTCATGCTTAAATCTAAATTTCAAATATTTGTCGAAAATTTTGTACTCTCGTTTCTTTCAATTTTAAAAGTGCTGATTCTTTCAAATTTTTTTATTGGAAAGCTCCGAAGCACAAAGCGGAATAACGTTTGTGTAATATTAGGAAACGGACCCGGACTGGAAGATTCAATCGGCAAGAATCTTAATTTTTTTTACGACAAGGATATTTTTGGCGTAAACTTCTTCTGGAAATCTCATTATTATACTATACTACAGCCTGAAAATTATGTAATTCTTTCCACAAACTATTGGTCTGTGAATCAGATTCCGGCAAACCGAGACGGAAGATTAATTACATTTCAGCAATTAGCCGAAAAAACTACCTGGCGTATGAATCTTTACGTTCCTGCTATTGCAAAAAAGGAACAACAATGGAAGGAAGAAGTAAATAAAAACAAGAATATTGCCGTTCACTATTTCAATTTCACGGCTGTTGAAGGTTTTAGATTTCTGAATTATTTTTTCTTCAGTCATAACCTTGGTATACCGCGTCCGCATAATGTACTGATTCCATGCATAAAATTTGCCATCGAGATGAAGTATAATACAATTTTTCTGTTAGGGGCGGAACATTCATGGCTGAAAGAAATTGTTGTCAGTGAAAATAACCATGTTTATTTTAAAAACAGGCACTTTTACGATGACCAAGCCGTTAAGCCACAGGTGATGTATCGCGGCACAAAAAGCCAAGCCAGAACACTTGGTGAAATGCTAATGAAATTTGTTCATACTTTTAACAGCTATTTTATTTTGCGTGATTATGCAGAAAAAAATTATATTAAAATTCTGAATGCTACAAAAGATTCATATATTGATGCTTTTGAGCGATTTCCTTTACCAAATCAATGAATAAATCAAATATGGAACAAAGCCAGCTAAGAAAATATTTAAAATTTACCCCGGCGAATAAAGTCCGGTTGCAAAAAGCGAAAAAAATACTTGGACATTGCGGGAATCATGTTCATATTGACAAGAATGTTGAATTTATGCGGTTTCCCGAGAATATATCAATTGCCGATAATGTAGTTATAAAAGAAGGTGCAAAACTTTGTAGTTGCAACGAAAATGCCGTTATCAGCATTGGGAAAAATACAACTATCGGGTATCACAATTTTATTTTTGCATCGGAAAAAATTGAGATTGGCGATGATTGCCTGCTTGCTCCGTTTGTATATATTGTTGACAGTAATCATCAAACTAAGCGTGATACAAAAATAAACCTGCAGCTCAATATAACTGCGCCGGTCAAAATTGGAAACGACGTGTGGATTGCCTCAGGTGTCACAATTCTTCCGGGAGCAACTATCTGCGACGGAGCGGTAATAGCGGCAAATTCAGTCGTAAATTCAAATGTAGCACCATATACCATTGTCGGTGGAAGCCCTGCAAAATTGATAGGCGAACGAAAATAAATATTTATGAACCATGAGATAAAAACAGGTTTTATAATTCTCTGCCGTTACAATTCAACCAGGTTGCCGGGTAAGATTCTTCTTGAAATTTATGGTAAGCCGGTTTTACAATACATTGTTGAACGACTTGCCAAGGTTATTTCTATTCAAGATATTGTTATCGCCACCTCATCCGATCCTTCAGATGATCCTATTCATAACTTTTGCAGGGGGAAAAAATATAATTGCTTTCGCGGCTCGTTGAACAATGTTGCTTTACGGTTTCTGAATTGCGCCAAAGAATATCAATTCGATTTTGCTGCAAGGATCAACGGCGATAACCTGTTTGTTGATATTGAAACAACCAAAAAGATGCATCAGATTGCCCTAACCGGTAAATATGATTTTATCAGCAATGTAAAAAACAGGACTTTCCCTAAAGGTATGAGCATTGAATTCCTTCGAGCTTCATATTTTGAACAAATTATAAAAGAATTTCCAACCGATGAATATTTTGAACATGTAACATTATATTTGTACCATAATGATACCGGTAAAAATTATTGCTATTTTTATAACGATATTTGTCCTGATGCCGGAGGATTTCAACTGGCTATTGACGATAAGTCCGATTTTGAGCTTGCATCAAAGATTATCGGAAAATTTAAAAAAAATCATACTGAATACGGATTAATTGAAATATATAATATTATTAAGCACTTGTAATAGGTTCAGGAGCCCTGAAAAATTAAATCTACTCTAAATGGAAAATTTCAAAGGCAAACATGGTCCATTATTAATAGCCGAAATAGGCGGTAATCACGAAGGAAATTTTGAATATGCAAAAAAGCTGACAAAACTCGCTATTTCAACCGACGTTGATTATATAAAATTCCAGCTTTATTCAGGCGATGGGTTGGTAAATCCCATTGAAAGCCCTGACCGCAATGAGCATTTTAAAAAATTTCAGCTTACAAAGGAGCAGCATATATATCTTGCTGAAACTGTGCTGAACGCAGGGATGGGCTACATAGCATCGGTATGGGATGAAGATATGATGAGCTGGATTGATCCATACCTGCGAATTTATAAAGTCGGCTCCGGCGACTTGACTGCATATCCTCTCCTGCATAAAATAGCCCAAAAATATAAGCCGATTATTCTTTCAACAGGACTTGCTACCGAAGGCGATATTTTAGATTCAATTGATTATATTCAGGAAATTGATGAAATGTATAAAAGCCCTGAAAATCTCGCCGTTTTACAATGTACATCAATGTATCCGATTCCTGATTCCGATGCAAATCTGGCTGTGATACCGCATTTAAAAAAAATAACACGTTTAACAGTAGGATATTCAGACCATACAACCGGAATAAAAGCCCTGTTGTACGCATATGCAATGGGTGCAGAAATTCTTGAATTTCATTTCACCGACACAAGAGAAGGGAAAACATTCCGCGACCATAAAATATCGCTAATCCCTTCTGAAATTGCTCAATTAAAGCAGGAAATCGGATATATAAGAACATTAAAAGGCGGCTACCAAAAAAAGCCGGTAAAATCTGAAATCGAAAACAACCATGTTGTATCGTTCCGCAGGGCTGTTTATCCTGCAAAAGATATTCCCAAAGGAAAAATCATTGAACCGGATGACCTTGTCTGCCTGAGACCTAATCATGGAATTGATGCCCGCGAGTTTGATAGACTTATCGGGGAAAAAACAAAAACTGACCTTATGAAATATCAAAGGCTTGCTTGGGATTTATTTGAATAAATTATAATTTATGAAATGGTATAAAACAACCCCTCTGGTTCAGCAGGGAAGCGAAGATGCTGAAATCTGGCTAAGAAAGTCCAAAAATGGTACTTTTGAATTTCCTGTTGATATTTATCTCGGGAAAAAGACAGATCTATTGACGTTAAAAAAAAATATAGTAGAAAG
The DNA here is from genome assembly GCA_016209245.1 of Bacteroidia bacterium. Taxonomy (GTDB): domain Bacteria; phylum Bacteroidota; class Bacteroidia; order Bacteroidales; family BM523; genus JACQWN01. Next base: position 2,138 of record JACQWN010000336.1, on the reverse strand, counting down.
CATTAAAAAACAAGTGGAATATTACAGAAACAGCCGCCGATTATTATATTCACAATCGGAAACTGAAAATGTAAGCTCGTGCCCCGTTTGTAATGAAAGCTCTGAAAATACTATAACAAAGCTATCGGTTTACGGCGCAGAATACGTACAATGCAATAACTGTTCCCACTTATTTGTGATTCGCAGGCCGTCGCAAAAAGCTATTCATAATTTTTATTTAAGCGATATATCCTACGCTGCTACTTATACCGACAAAAAATCGGCGGAATCGCGGTTGAATGCAATTGCAGTGCCGTGGGTTGAATGGATGGTTAAGGTTTATAAAAAAAAATACGGGTGTGAACCGAATAAAATACTTGACGTGGGTAGCGGTGCCGGGCATTTTGTGGAAGCATGCCGAAGAAAAGGTTTTATTGCCCATGGTATTGAACTGAGCGAATCGAGCAGGAAATTTTCAAAAGAAATTTGGGGCATCGAGCTTGATGGCAGGAATTTTACCGATGTTGCCGGAGAATATGCGGGATATAATGTAGTTACATTTTGGGGGCTTCTTGAACATACCCCTGCTCCGAAAAAAATTCTTCAGGCAGCATACAATATTGTTTCAAAAAGCCCGCAGGGTATGATAATATCCAAGCTGCCACGATGGAATTCACTATCCAGCGCTATTCAAACCCTATGCAACGATTCGATAATCCGGCATCTGGATCCTATGGGACATATCATGGCATTTACCGATGCTTCGGCAGCAGAACTCTATTACAGTTGCAATGTTGCGCCAATAGCCGCATGGTATTACGGTATGGATATATATGAATTATTAATGCAAATAGGAAATAAAACCGGAAACTACGACCATTTTATTAACACAGGATGGCTGCAGGTAGAATTACAGCAGAATATTGACGAAGTTCGTTTCAGTGACGGACTTACAATTGCAGGTACCCCGTTTTATGTATAATATGGAATTAATTATGCCTCTTGTTACCGTTTATATTACAAACTTTAACTACGGCAGGTATATCAAAAAAGCCATAGATAGTGTTTTGTCTCAAACTTTTCAGGATTTTGAGCTGATTATTATTGACGACGGGTCAACAGATAATTCAAAAAAAATTATCGAAACATATTCTTTGCATCCCAAAATAAAAATTATCTTTCAGCAAAATAAGGGCTTAAATGTTACAAACAATATTGCATTACGTGTTGCGCAAGGAAGATATATAATGCGGCTTGACGCCGACGACTTCCTCGATTCCAATGCTTTGCTTGTTATGTGCAACCTGCTCGAAAAGGATTCTGAACTGGGGCTTATATTTCCTGATTATTATTTAATTGACGAGGATGATAATATTATTAAGCTTGAAAAACGGCATTCGTTCAACAATGATGTATCGCTGACTGGGTAATTGATTCGGCTTTTAATGCCGGGAAAATTTCAAGAATAGTTATAAGCTCGCCTGACGAAAATATTGAAAATTATGTTTCGGCTCATTATAAAAAATATGATAAAGTAATCTTTCATAAACGAAAAGAAGAGCTGACCAGATTGAATATTCCTTTGACCGACACAGTCAGCGATATATTATTACTTTCCGAAATTCAAAAACTTGACCCTCAAATATTGGTGCTTTTATCTATTGAAAATCCGTTTATTAATAATAAAATTATTGACGATGCCATAAACTCAATGCTCATATTCAAAACCGATTCATTAATCAGTGTCAGGGAAGAGACAAACATGTTTTTCAGGCACGATGGCGGAGGAATGAAACCTATCCTGAATCATGAAAAATTTACAAAGCTTGAGAGGGAAGCATTATATAAATATACCGGCGGTATAATTGCTGTAAGAACTAATCATTTCAAAGAATTTAATAAGTTGATATCAGGAGTGGTCGGACATATTGTTATTGATCAACGGTCTGCTCATACAATCAGAACAAAATTTGACATGGAAATTGCGCAACTTCTGGCTGAGAAGGCTCTGGAATAAGCTCTATGCTAAAAGAGCGGACACTAGGGCAAACCTAATTAGTGTCTGTCTGTAAAGTCAATCAACAAAAAAAGAATAGCCACAAATTGCACGAATTTACACGAAAAAATTAATTTTAATTCGTGCAATTCGTGGCAAATTT
>JACQWN010000056.1 GCA_016209245.1 Bacteroidia bacterium | reverse complement strand
ATTAGTCACTTGTCATTAGTGAATTGACTATTGGCCATTGTATGACTACTGTATGACTACTGTATGACTATTGTATGACTATTGTATGACTATTGCTTAATATATACCCTGTATTCCCAAGCTTTCAAAGGAATGTTTATAATACCTGTAAATATTTCCTGTTTTTTTGAAAAAATTTCTTTGTAGTTTCCTGCAAGCTTTTTATCTCTGATTTCAGCAATAGCTGACGATGCCGACAGATTCAATAAAATAAGGATCTCATTATTTTCTTTTTTCCGCATGAAAGCGTAAACCATTGTATCACATGCATTAATTTTGAGCATTGTACCGCCGTATTCACCATTCCAGAGAGCTTTATTTTCTTTTTTAAGAGAGAAAAGAGTTTTATAAAATTCGGAATATTGATAATTATCCCAAACGACACTGTCTTTATCAAAAAAGCTAAGGCTTTTATTCATGGCGCTTTCCTGTCCATTATATATAAGCGGGATGCCAGGCAATGTAAAAGTCAGAACAGCAAAAGTTTTTACTCCTTTGCCATAGCGTTCAAACTCGGTTCCATTCCACGAATTTTCATCATGGTTGCTTGTGAAACGCATCCGATAAGCATCGGCAAGAAATTCATTTTTTTCCCATTCCAATACGGAATTAATTGTCGAAACCGGCTTTTTCCCTTTGGCAATATCGTTCAAGGTATGCATCAATTTCCAGCTATAAGTGATATCAAAAGCTTTTTGATGAAATTCCCCTTTTTCTGCTTCAGCGAGCATCAGCACCGGTTTGACTTTATCCAGCTCACATCGTGCCTTGTTCCAAAATTCAGTTGTTACCATCTCTGCCACATCACAACGAAAACCGTCAATATCTGTTTCTTTAATCCAAAATTTCATTGCATTAATCATTGTGTCCCATAATGCCTTATTTTCATAATTAAAATCAATTACATCGGTCCAGTCGGGAACCGGGGGAATAAAATTCCCTTCAGAATCCTTATTAAAAAATTCAGGATGCCCGATTGTCCATATATTATCCCATGCCGAATGGTTTGCTACCCAATCAATAATGACATACATACCTGATTTATGAATCTTTTTTACAAGCTTTTTGAACTCATCCATTGCTCCATAATCAGGATTTATTGCCGTATAATCCCTGATTGCATAATGGCTGCCGATGCTGCCCTTATGGTTTTTTATTCCCAACGGCTGGATTGGCATAAACCAAATTATATCCGCACCAAGCTCTTTAATCCGCGGTAAATGTTTTTCAAAAGCTTTAAATGTTCCTTGCTCTGTAAACTGCCGGATGTTTACTTCATAAATACTTGCATTCTTAGTCCATTCAGGAACAGTTTTGACATTACGAACAGTATCCATTTCTTTAATATTTTCATTATTGTTGAGCACACTTTGCCGCTGCCCGCATGATAAGAGCAATAGTAATGGAGATATAAGCAAGGCTGCCGTGGTTTTTCTTTTATTAATTAATTGCATATAATTTTTATTACTTAGCGGATACAAAGTTATAAATTTTAAAAAAAGAAAAATGACTGAGCTATTGAATAGTGGTTACCTCGATACGTCTGCTTACGCAGGCACTCGGCAACCACATATTCGCGGTTATCGAGTGATTGCTCTGGCAATCGTATCGAGATAACCACCTTAAAAAATACTTTTTTAAAAATTCTGTAACCTTTTTAATAAGTTACCTTACATTTGCATTTTTCCGGTTTATTTATTTAATATTTGCCAAACCAAATCCTTTAATTGCGCTAAATTATATCCCGTTAGCGCTGAAATGCAAACATGAGGAATGAATTGTATGTTTTTATGCAATTGCTTAATTGTCGCTTCATCAATCAGGTCGCATTTTGTTATCGCTAAAGCTCTTTGCTTATCGAGAAGCTCGGGATTATATTTTTTCAGCTCATTCAGAAGAATATTATATTCTTTTTGGATATCGGGGTTGTCGCAGGGTATCATGAACAGAAGCATGGAGTTTCTCTCGATATGCCGGAGGAATTGTAAGCCCAGTCCTTTACCTTGGTGAGCGCCTTCAATGATACCTGGGATATCGGCAACTACAAATGATTTATAGTCTTTATATTTTACAATTCCCAGATTTGGAGTAAGAGTTGTAAATGGATAGTCTGCGATTTTAGGTTTGGCTGCAGTAATTACTGATAATAATGTTGATTTGCCGGCATTGGGAAATCCAACCAATCCTACATCTGCCATCAGCTTTAATTCGAGGATTTTCCAACCTTCTTCACCTGCTTCACCGGGTTGTGCAAAGCGTGGAGTCTGATTAGTTGACGATTTGAAATGTGTATTTCCCAAACCTCCTCTGCCGCCATTCACCAATATTCTTTCTTCGTTATCGCTGGTAATTTCAAAAATAAATTCACTGGTTTCAGCATTGCGGACAATTGTTCCCTGTGGCACTTCAATAACCGCATCAGTGCCATCGGCTCCGGTTTTATTTGCGCCGCTGCCGTTTTTACCGTTGTCTGCGTGAATATGTTTGCGATATTTCAGATGCAGTAATGTCCATAACTGCTTGTTCCCTTTAAGAATGATATGGCCGCCCCGCCCTCCGTTACCTCCATCCGGTCCACCTTTTGGAATGTATTTTTCGCGCCGGAAATGTACAGAACCTGCACCTCCATTACCGGAAAGGCAGAAAATTTTAACATAATCTATGAAATTTGATTCAGGCACAGACTTAATTAATTATATAAACGGGTCAGTATCCATTCTGCGACGGGAATGACCGTTATTAAATGTTCGCCTCTTGCAATATCTTCTTTCTGATTCATTGTAATGATTAAACCGGTATTTATTTTGATATCATTCATTGCCTGTATCAATGCAGTTATTTCCCTGTGATGGGTCTTTTCGTTTGTAAAATCATAACATACCTGAATCAGTTGATTGTGATTCTTTTTTCTTACATAGAAATCTACTTCCAGGTTCGAACAGGTCTTATAATAGTACACTTCATCAAAAATGCGTTTCAGATGCAAAAATACCAAATTCTCGAGTAATCTTCCATAATCATCCGAAACATGAAATGAGACGATATTGGCAAGACCGGTATCTACAGCGTATATTTTTTTTAATGTCTTTTGCTGTGTTTTTAAGGAATGTGAGTATGATGGCAAATCAAAAATCAGGAATGCATCTTTGAAATATTCGAAATACGTGCAGGCAAGCTCAAAAGATATTTCAAAGGTTTTCTGTAATGATGCCATCGAAACGGGTTTAGCAATATTGCTCAGGAGAAAAATACCCATTTTTTCTAGAATGGCCTTTTGTCGTACTTCATATCTCGCAACAATATCCCGGTAGATAATATCAGTATAATACTGCTTCAGCAATACTTCTTTTTCCGTAATTACAACTTCAGGAAATCCACCTGTCAATAAGTATTTTACAAGGTTTTTTTCTATTATGGTCTTTTGCACGATGTAATCTTTTAATCTTTCTACCTCAATCCTGTGATATTTGATAAATTCGTTAAAATCAAAAGGGTAAAGTTGATATGAAAGATGTAGTCCACTGATAAGTGTTGATAATTCGCTGCTTAGAAGCTTTGACGATGATCCTGTAATAAATATCTTATAGTCAGAGTTATCCCTTAGAATTCTTAATGATTTTTCCCAATGTGTGATATTTTGAATTTCGTCAAAAAATAAATACTTAAGATCAGGCGAAAAAAAATGAATATATGTATCTATTAACTCATTTATTATTGTCGGCTCAGCTCTTTCAATAAAAAATGGGTCTTCAAAATTAATGTACATGAAATTTTTCTTCAGGTTAAGTTTTTTAATAAGCAATTTAAGCAACGTGGATTTCCCACTTCTTCTGGGTCCGATAATATCAATTATTTCTTTGCTTTCAGTATCTATTATGCCAGTAATTGTCCTTTCAGTCAGTCTTTTTTCAATTACTGAAGCATTCCAGAAATCTATAACTTTTACTATTTCCTCGTTAAACATTAAAGTATAGTTTAATATAATTTTAAATTATATGCAAATATAGTAAAGAATAATTTGTAAACTCATAATTTTTTATTTGGTATTGAAAATAAAAAGTATATTTGTATTAACTTCGTATTTTTCTACTAAACTTAATGAAACACGGAAAATATTATGGAAACATTAAAAATTCTTGACAAAAAAGAACACATCAACTGGGATTATGATGAAGAAGCCGATGTGCTTTACCTTAGCATTGATAAGCCACAGAAAGCGTTAGGCGTTGATATGGGGGACGGCATTATTGTCCGGTACAAAGAAAAAACAAACGAAATAGTCGGTTTAACGATTATTGGTATAAAGCAAAGAACCTTAAATGCTATCAGACATTAATAGTAAATCAAAATATGTGACAATCAGAAAAATACTATTCCCTCCCCCTGACTACAATCCTCTTATTTACAACATTTTTCCCTGTTGTCAGGTTCATGTTATATACACCATCGGATGAAAGATTGAAAATAGCAGTGTTCCATCCCCGGTTTCCATTCAATTGTTTCCTGAAAATAGTTTTCCCAAGCATATCGGTAATTTCAATCGCTACATCTTGTTTTTCTTGCAGTTCAAAAGCAAGCGTAAACTCGCAGGTATTCGGATTCGGAAATACTTCAACTTGCATGCTTGCATCCGGTATTTCTGGAAACGTCACATAAATACCATCGCAGTCGTCGTTCGAGCGGGACGAGTTGTGACTTACCTCTTTTAACACCAGTTTCAGTTGCCGGTACCGAATCTAATAAAACGTAGGGTTGATGCTCAACCGAACGGTAAATGTAGAACTGCTCGTAAGCAAAACCCTCGTATTTGTTCCATGTAAGGCGTACATAACCGTCAAATTTTTTCACTTTCAGGTGCATGGTGCGGTGTCCGTGGCTAAGGTACGATTCGCGTCCACAAAGGTCAATAACTGATATTTTGTATTTCCACGAATGTTGGTCGGGTTTCGATAAGGTGTCGAAAAATATAATCAGACTGTCATAAGGTACTTCGGCAAGCAGGTAATACATATCCTGCTGGGAGCTTTCACGGTAAAGCCGGTAATGCGATATCTGCGCCGGATTCAGGTTGCGCCATAGTATCATATTTTTCTTTGTGATGCTATCAACGGTAACAAAACCTATTGGCAGTGGCGAAGGCAACGCTTTCACGACTATATCGCTTAAAGCTGCCCTGCAACTGTTGGCGCCGGTAACGGTTACCTTGTACCTGCCGAAGGTCAATTCTGTAATGTCTTCGGTAGTAGCGCCGGTAGACCAGAGATATGTATATGGCGTTATGCCGCCTGTAACATTCAGATATATGGCACCGTTGGTCTCACCGCATGCTATGTCAATAATTGTATCAACAGTCAATACCGGACCTCCCGTCTCGCTGACGGAAACGGCAACAGAATCGCTGCATCCGTTGGCGTCGGTGACAGTTGCATCATAAATTCCAACAGAGACGCCCTGTAGGGCGTCTGTACCTGCCATGGTGTCCCATAAATAGGTATAGGGGGATGTACCGCCCGATACGAGCAGCGTTGCCATTCCGTCGGCATTTCCGCAGTTGGCAAGGGTGGCGGAAATAGTTGTTGCGAGCGGTTCAGGCTGTGCAATAATTATTGTTTTGCCTGCAATGCAACCGTCGTTGCCGGATACATTGATTTCGTTGGCGCTGCTATCAGTCCTGAAATGTCTTCTGAAGTTGCACCGTTTGACCATTCGATTGTGTATGGTGTCATTCCGCCGGTTATGCTGATGTCAATGGCGCCGTTGGCATTGCCGTAGCAATTAATGTTTGTGACAGTTTCCACCGTAATTACCGGTGCACCGTTATCGCTGACAAGGGCGGTAGCACCGCCGCTGCACCCGTTGGCGCCGGTAACGGTAACAACATACGTTCCTGAATATAAATCAGAGGCTTCGTTTGTCAGAGCGCCGCTGGTCCACTGATAGGTGTATGGAGGTGTGCCGCCGGTGGCAGTAACCTGTGCGCTGCCATCGTCGTTGCCACAGGTAGCGTTTGTGGTTGTTATTGTTAAAATTATTGGCGGGGGTTCGGTGATAGTGGCAGTGGTAGTACATAAATTGGCATCGGTAACCGTAACGGTATAAGTTCCTGCGGTCAAACCTGTAGCATGAGTACCAGATTGCCAGTTACTCCATAGATAAGAATAAGCATCACTTCCAGTGTAATTATAACTGATTATGATGTTATCAATTGCTGCAGGAGGTTGTGTTCCTATGCTGGCATCATTTCTCCAGCTAAATACTAATCTTTTTGTTGTTCCTGCATTTATATCTAATCCTGTTATTGTTGCTATGGCAAAATTGCTTTGAAGATTATAAGTACTCCCTATTTGCACTGAAGAAAGCTGTGTTCCTGCAACAGGGGTTGTTGTAGTTGGTACTAAAAATATTTTTAAAAAATCATAGCCACTTTCTCCATATCCCTTCCAGTCAAACTTGACAGTAATATTTGTGGCTCCGGCGGGGAAAGTAAAATCCTTATAAAAATGCACAACAGAACTTGAAGTAATAGTATAAACATTAGAACTATTATCGTTTGAAATATAAATGGACTTTGTTCCTCCATTTGATGTAGCAGTTCCAATGTACCATTTATTAGTTTGTGTCCCATTAACAAGAGTCCATGTATTTGTCCCTTCCCAATCTTCATTATTATTTAAGGGTGAATAATATGGTGTCCCTCCGGTGACAGTAACGGTAGAACTACCGTTATTTCCACCGAAACAAGAAACATTTGTTTGTGCGGTAATTGAAGCATTTAATGCTGTTGGTTCGGTAATTACAACAGAATCAATCACTGAATTTGTATCGGCATCTGCAACTGTTACAAAATAAGTTCCTGCTGCCAAGCCGGTAGCAACAGAATCAGTTTGCCCGTTTGACCAGTTATATGTGTAGGGCGGTGTGCCGCCGGCTGCAGTAACTATTACGCTGCCATTGTTATTACCAAAACATGTTACATCGATTTGTGAAGTTGTTACAAGAAATGTTATTTGGTTTAACGGACGAATCCATACTCCGCCACCATAAGTCCCTGCAAAAATATTTATCCCGCTTATCACTAATGATTGGACATAAATATTTTGTAAACCATTATTGACCGCAGTCCAAAGCGTTCCATTGTTGGTTGATAAAAACACACCATCGGAAGTCCCTGCAAAAATGTTGCTCCCGCTTATGGCGAATGAATTGACATAAGTACTTGTTAATCCTGTGTTCACGGCTGTCCAGCTTGTGCCGTTATTTGTTGATAAAAACACACCTCCGTCATAAGTTCCAGCAAAGATATTTATACCGTTTACGGCTAATGACTGGATATCAGTACTTGTTAAACCATTATTGACCGCAGTCCAAAGCGTTCCATTGTTAGTGGATAAAAACATGCCACCACCAGCAGTTCCCGCAAAAATGATTGTTCCATCTGAAGCAATACATCGGATATTTCCACCATAAGGACCATTAGTTTGTTGCCACTGAGCATTAATCATTGTACAATTAACAATAACCAGCAAAAAGGCGGTTAACAACTTGGTGATAAACACAAATTTTTTCATAGCCGTAAATTTTAGTTTCTCCTGCCAGCCCAAAAGGAGAGTTAAACATTAAAAAAGCGTGGTGCTGTTAACCTTATCGTCTTAGAGGTACCGCTAAGCACCCGTATATACAATAAAGTAAAGCCCACGCTTGCGCGTGAGCGTTTTACTTTTCGCCTTGTATATACTTTTGAAAATTAGCGGTTTTCTAAGACAAGATAAAAGCTAAACGCTTTGTATTTTATGTAAAGAACGTTCAATATTTTTGTGGGTTACAAGCCCTTAAATCGTATATTCTATATCCTTTCCGTATTAAATTATTTATTCTAAATCGAATACTGTTTTCAATGCTTTATCAATCTTTGATGCATGGTCTTGTTTTCCCGGTTTCTGAGCCAAGTGTCGGATCAAGATTGACCGTAATAACCATTCCTCTGGTTAGTAATTTTTCCATTATACGAAATCGTTTAAAGCAGATTGAGTCAAATCTTGCAGATCGTAATCTGTATTATATAACTCTTTATATAAATCGGCTGAATGTTTTAATTCAAAATGCTTTTGAATTTCTTTTTGAACTAACTTAATCGCATAATTTAAAAGTGCATTTTCATTTTCAAATCTAAGTTCATTATATTTTGATAGAATTTGAAATTGTTCATTTGTTAATGTTATTGTACTGTTCATGCTAAAGCAAATTATTTATTATTTTGTAAAACTTATTATCGTTTAAAGATTTTTTATACAAAAATACGTAAACTTTCCTACATATTAAAAACCCTCTAAGAAAATTTTACTTTTTCTGATGTATTGTCAGATGCGAGCGTTTCACTTATTATTCTTGCAAACATTTGAAAATTAGCGGTTTTCAGTAACAAGAATAAAAGCTAAACGCTTGTGATTATTTTCTGAATTTAATTTTTACATTTTCAATGTTTTTAAAATTTTATTTCTATACCTGTTTTGCGTTAAGTGCAGTGTTCTCGCTACGCTCAACTCAGGATTAGATTAAACAAGTTTAACGAATTTATATTTTAATATTTTTTCATCGGCTGTAAGCAATGAGATATCCAATACCCGCGCTGTAGCAACAATGAGTTGGTCAGCTGGGTCTTTATGGAATTTGCCAGGCAATGAAGTTGAATCAAGAATAATTTTAAGGTCAATAGGTATTATAGCTACCGCAGAAGATTTAATGGCAATTTCCAGCCAATCAGAAACAGGTTTTTTAAGTTTCAGTTTTTCTACTTCAACTTTTTTCGCTATTTCCCAGCAGGAGATAATGCTGATGGCAGCTTCTCCAAGATTTAGATTTTCAAGTAAAGAACGATGCTTTTTAATAAGCGAAGGGTCTTCATTAACCCACCAAACCCAGATATGTGTGTCAAGCAGAATCATTTTGCCGCCTCCCAGTCAGAATTGTTTGTGGCTGGTCCACAAGGATCATCCTATCTCATAACGGTGCCGCTTAAGGGATATTTATATTTCGGATTGCTCGTTTTATTTTCAAAATTATGTTTACCCGAAACAGTTATTCCCATCGCATTCAGAAATTGAACAAGTGTTTCATACACTTTTTTGTCATTCACATTAATAGAGAGTTCCATATTGAAAAATAATTAAAATATTATGGTAAAAATAATAAATCTTTTTAATACTAAATCAGGAATAAAAGCTAAACGCTTTGTATTGTTTCTTTGCAGTTAACGCCCTTTGGGTTAAAAATTACTACAAAATGGTGAAACTGCAAAGGATGAAGTTTCAAAGAACATAAAAGACAAATATAGAAAAAATATTTGTTATTTCAGAAAGAAAGGATGATTTTTTTTTTAACTACTGATTTAAACCCACCTATATTGGATGACAAGTTTGCATAAGAAACCAACAATTTTGACCTATGATTGAAAAAACAACAGAGAAGTATGTTGTTATTTCACTAAAAATAATTCTTGCTTATGAGTTAATTTCGATGCTCCTTGGATGGGGAAGCGACGTTAAAGTATTATCGCCGGGTTCACTGAGGAAGCAGTTAATGAACATATTGGATGAAAACCTGAAGCAATACAAAAGGTAACGAAAACTAATAATTTAGTTATGGAATATTTCAACATATTAAAAATAAAATATAAAAAAGTTACCGAAATATGTAACTATTTTATTACATTTGCAGTATGAGAATAATAAAAGAGAGTACACTAAAAAAGTATTTTCTGCAAAATAAATATAAGCCGGCAGAGGATTCCATAAAAGCATGGATTTTAGAAGTAAGACATTCTGAATGGGATACGGCAAACGAACTAAAATCAAAATATGGAAATGCCAGCATAATAAGCTCAAAACGTGTAGTTTTTAACATAAAAGGTAATGACTACCGTTTAATAGTTGATATAGAGTACAAGTTAAAGATAGTATTCATTGTATGGCTTGGTACACATACCGAATATGACAATATAGATGCAAAAACAGTTAATTATGAAAACTAAGATAATTAAAACAGAACAAGAATATGAACAAGCCTGTGAAAGAATTTACAGCCTTATTCATTCTTCTGAAAATCAGATAGAACCCAATAGCCCTGAAGGAGAAGAATTAGAGTTGTTGTCGTTACTGGTTGAGAAATACGAAAGAGAACAATACAAAATAGACCCTCCCGACCCGGTAGAAGCCATTAAGTTCAGGATGGAACAAATGAATCTGAAACAAGCAGATATAGCACCAATTTTTGGAGGCGAAACAAGAGTGTCGGAAGTTTTGAATAACAAAAGGCCATTATCATTAAAAATGATTATCTTAATTAACAAATATTTAGGAATTCCATATGAATCGTTATTATCAGGGAACAAAAATGTGAAATTAGCGACTGAGAAGAAGCAAAAATTATTGAGAATCCCTTCAATTAGCAATTATTTCAAGCAAGATAGCAATATTGCTATTATATAAGTTACAATCTGTCTATCGCCGCCGTAAGCCGTTCGAAAATTTCATCTATAGTTCCCAGCCCGTGGACTGCGATAAACTTATTCTGCCTGGAATAATGAGCAATTACCGGAGATGTTTCATTATGATAAACTTTGATGCGGTTCTCAATAATATTCCTGTCGGCATCGTCAGTTCGTCCTGAACTTTTCGCCCTGTGCAGTATTCGTTTTATCAATTCCTCATGTTCGACTTCAAGGGCAACAAGCGCTGATATTGATGTTTGCCTTTCCGCCAGCAGGAGGTCGAGCACCTTGGCCTGTGTCGTAGTGCGGGGAAAACCGTCGAAGATAAAGCCTTTGGCCATCTTATTATGGTCGAGCTTTTCGCCTATCATACCTATTACAACTTTATCAGGCACCAGCTCGCCTTTGTCAATATACTTTTTAGCTTCAATGCCAAGAGGCGTTTGAGCTTTTATTTCTCCTCTTAAAATATCACCTGTTGACAAATGCACCAACTGGTATTTATCAATCAGCCGTTCCGACTGAGTGCCTTTTCCTGCACCAGGGGGACCAAATAAAATTAGGTTCAGCATAATTATAATTTTTAATAAATAATTCCTTTTAAAATCAGTTCGATATAATTCACTATTTTATCAACTTCTGTATTTATTTCCAATGCGAATATCTGAATCATAATACTTTGTTCTCTTAGTTCTAATTGAGCTTTAAGTATTTCAATAATAACTTTTTTAAGCTTACCGGATTTTTTTTTTTTTTTTTTTATTTCCCTGCCAAGGGCAAGCATGGCTATTTGATCAATATCACGCTCCCCATTAAACAAATCAGTGTATTTTTCATAAATCAAATCTTCATGCATATCAAAATAATTTTTCAGAAAAAAAGCGATATCTTTCAGATCTTTTTGCCTTGCTTCCGGTCTGTCATTCCATGCAATCAGTTTCAGAATTATAAGTCCGGGAATTGAAGCTGTTAAAATCTCAAAATTTTTATCAATAAAAAAAGGTACTGATTTTCTGAATACTTCGTTTAAACCCAGAGTTGATATTCTTGTTTTCTCTTTATCTTTAAAAGTCACATAATATGCTTTTTCGATATTTCCAAATGGAATAATATCAATCATGTATTTACTTTCTGATGTATAAAGCCGATGAGGAGAATTTATACTTTTAATAAATTTTCCGGTATGTTCAAGAAAATTTAATAGTTTTTCGAACTGTTCAAAATTATCTAATAATATAGCAAAATCAATATCTTCGGTAAATCTTTTCGGAGGCATATTTTTGGCCGACAGCCAGAAATCCTTAGCGCGTGCCCCAATCATATAAAATTCTATTCCATGCTCTTTGAATGCTTTATGGAGCTGTTCAAGAATTATTCTAATTTCAGGATTAGGAATATTTTTTAAATCTATCTGCAAGGTATTTATTATAAATTATATTTGCTGCCTCAAGACATCTTTCATCGTTAGTGTTTATTAGATCTGTATATATAAGTAATTCAGGAACTATCGCATCTTTGTGATGTGCAAAATTCCAAAATTTTTGATATATCTTTATTTTTCCGCCAGAATCAGGGTAAAACCGATAATTCTTTACTAAATCTTTTATCGTCTCATTTGAATAAATTGTAAAAATTTCAGGATGCAGATAATTGGTTAATAAAGCACCGGCAGCTTCCCCTCCCCAATATGTTTCAGGTGTTTTAAATTTTATTTTTCTCCAATTATATTCATCTTCCTTTTTAAGAAACCTGAATGTATCGCAGAATAGTTTTGTTTTCATTTTCATGTCATAATCCTGTATCCATTTTTCAATAAGAGTTTTGGTGTTTATAAGACGGCAAGTATCTTTATTTATTTTTAAAATATAATTCATTTGTATCAAACTATTTATGGTTTTGTGAACTGAGTCAAGAGATGTGTTTGAAAATACGGCGATTTCCCTGTAAGTTTTATTAATGTTATCGGGATCATAAAGGAGGTAAAACAATATTTTAAGCCCTGAATATGTAAAAATCCTGCTTTTCAAATTAATAGCTTCGGTTTGTTTAGAATTTCCATAAATATAAAAGAAAAAAGCATTTTGCTTTAAAAAAGTATTTCCTGCTAAATCAATATATGCAATATTCTGATTTCTCAATTGTTCCCGTAACTTTGGATAGATATAGCTCGTTATCACAACGATTGGATGTTTAATTTTTTTTTCTTTTACGAATTCTTTATATTCTATTATATAATTAGGAGTTAGATTATTTTTAATATTAATAATGCATTTAAAATTCCAAGCTCTCAAAATAATTTTAATATAACCATCAAAAGTTTTATTTGAAATTGATACAGGATTAAGAGCAAGTTTTATATTTAATCCTGCCCGTCCTTTTAACAATTCGATAATTTTATGTATTATTTCAGTATTCATTTTTCGTAATATAAAATTGTTCGCTATTTACGAACATACAAAAATAACGAACAAAAATTATATAAACAAATTTTATTATTATTGTTACAAATTTATTTTACAATCGAAAAAATATCTTCATAATTCCTTCCATATCCGTTATAATCCAATCCGTATCCAATGATAAAATCATTAGGAATTTCCAGACCGATATAATCGAGAGGAATATCCTTGGTATAGGCATCAGGTTTTAATAACATAGTTGCGATTTTTATTTCTGCAGGCTCGTAGCCCTTCAATTGTTTGATAATGTTTTCAATGGTTATACCGGTATCAACTATATCTTCAAGAATTACTACCGTTTTCCCGGTAATATTCTGGTTTAAGCCGATTAGTTGTTGTACCGTGCCGGAAGAAGAAGAACCGACGTAGGAAGCAAGCTTCAGAAATGTTATCTGGCATTTGAAATCTATCATACGGAACAAATCGGATGCAAACATAAAAGCTCCGTTTAATATGCCGATAAATAGAACATCCTTGTTTTTTAAGTCGCTGTTCATTTTTTCAGCAATTCTTCTTACCGCTTCCTGTATTGTTTTTGAAGGAATTGAAAGAATAAATTCTTTATCTTTGACTTTGATTTTTTTCATAAGAAATAAATATATAGAAAGTCACGAAAATAATATATTTTTGTAAAAAAACAATAAATTCTAATATCACAAATTGATGAATCCAAAAGTTAGTATAATTATGGGCAGTGTCAGCGACTGGCCGGTTATGGAAAAAGCTGCAGCTATTTTGAATGATTTTAAAATTCCGTTCGAGGTTAATTCTTTATCTGCACACCGGACGCCTGAAGAAGTTGGGTCATTTGCAAAAGGGGCTTATAAAAGAGGCATACGTGTCATTATAGCAGGGGCGGGAGGTGCAGCTCATCTGCCAGGTGTAATCGCAGCTTATACGACATTACCTGTTATCGGCGTACCTTGCCGGTCGTCAATCTCGCTCGACGGTTGGGATTCGGTACTTTCAATCTTACAAATGCCTCCGGGCGTTCCTGTGGCAACTGTAGGCTTGGATGCTGCTCAAAACGCAGGGATACTTGCTGCACAAATATTAGCAATAGCCGATGAAGCTATCGGTCAAAAACTAAAAACATATAAAGAAAATCTTAAAAAAAAAATTATTGAAGCAAATAAAGAACTGGCAGGTCATAAATTTGAATACAGGGTTATATAGGATTGATAGAGATTTGCTTCGCAAATCTCTATCAAAATAAATTAGTATATTATGCAAATTGAACGTCAATTACAAGGTACATTAAATACAATTTTTACTGAAGAAATAAAATCCCGGAGATTAGAGAATCGTATTTTTCCCTATTCTGTACAAGAAGAAGGCAGGGCCGATATTACTCTCAAAAATTCTAAAGGCAGGCAGATTTTTTTTATTGAGTTAAAAGACCCTACTGCTAAAGATGGCAGAAGCATTTTTGATAGCAATGTATTACAACGGGAATTAGAACGTGCACAACTATTAGAAATAGATTATTTCGGAGTTTGCAATTTCACTGCTGCTGCATTGTTGGATACTAAAAAGATGTATGAAAAAAATGCAGTGACTGAGGGTTTCTTTACTGTTGCAGAAATCGCACGGCTTAGTGTAAATTATGTGCCTACGAATGAAATACAACGCAAGCTGCGAATTATAGCTAATTTCTACCTTGATTGTGCTGTTGAGATTATTGAGCGCAAAACTATTAAATTCACACCGATTGACGAGTTATTTATTTTCAAAATTCGCAATCTGATTGAGATATATGCTTATGGCATTACAGAAAATGTGTGGGAAAAATACAAAAGCAATAAACAATTCAAAAAAGAAATTTCCGATTATGCCGGAAAACAGCACTGGAGCATTCCTAACACCTATGAAGAAATTGAAAACATTACATATATTTCTTTGTTGATGCTTATCTCAAAATTGATTTTTTATAAAACATATAACGATAAAAATATTTGGAAAGGGCTTTCTCCAATAATAATAGATGATGATATTGACACTGCAAAAAAGCTGGAAGAAATATTATGGGATTATTTCCATGAATTTATGAAAATTACCAGCAATTTTGAGTTATTAATCGGTATCCGTGATGATATTATTTTTCGTATTCCTTTTGTCAGCGATAATTCTATAGAGCTGGTCCGTTCAGTTATAAATGCCGGAGCATATTACAATTTCAGCGATGCAAAATATGATGTTATAGGCCGTATTTTTGAGGAACTCATTCACGAAGATGAACGTCACAAATTAGGACAGTATTTTACTCCACCCAATGTTGTTGATTTGATAAATACATTTGCCATTCGTTCCGGCAGAGAAAAAATATTTGACCCGTCCTGCGGCTCAGGCACTTTTTTAGTCCGTGCTTATGAGCGTAAGAAAAAATTAAACCCCAAAATGCACTCTGCTTTGCTTGAGGAGATTTATGGTAATGATGTTTCCGATTACCCTGCATATCTTTCTATGCTCAATCTTGCAGTGCGAAATATAAGCAAACATTCTTACCCGAAAATTATTCATAGCGATTTTTTCTCTATCGTGCCTTCTGTGAAATTAGAATTACTCAATCAAAGAGGAGAAAAACAAAGACGTTATTTACCCCAATTTGATGCTATAATTGGAAATCCGCCTTACACAAGACAGGAAGATATAGGAAGTTTGCAAGGGTTGGTAAGCAAAGACACAATTCAAAACCTGATAAAAACAGAGTGTGGGTTCACTCCTTCTCAACGTACGTCTATTTATGTTTATTTCTTTTATCATGTTGCTGCATTTTTGAAAGAGGGCGGATATCTCGCATACATTTGCTCTAATTCGTGGTTGGATGTAGATTATGGAACTGACTTGCAACAATGGATGTTAAGGCATTTTGAAATCGTTGCAATAATGGATAGCGAAGTAGAACGATTTTTCCCAGCCGCTTCGGTGAATACTTCTATTGTGATTTTACGCAAGTGTAAAGATGAAGACAAACGAAACAGCAATACAGTAAAATTTATTTATTTCAAAGCCAATCTGGCAGATATTCTTAAAAAATATAAAAATGCCGATACCCTTATAGCAATTTTTGAAAAAGCCGACAATACCATAGAAAACGATTTTTTCAAAATTACTTGCATAGAGCAAAAAGAATTACTGAATGAAAGCAAGTGGGGTATATTTCTTAAAGCCCCAGACGTATATTTTGATATATTGAAAAAAGGAAAGGGGAAACTAAAAATATTAGGAACCAAGAAAGGAATCGCAAATATTTTTTATGGACTTAAAACTGGTTGCAATGAATTCTTTTATATAAAAGATATTACAAAGACATCAAAAAATAATATTGTGTTTTCTATTGTTAATAATATTGAAAAATTTAGAAGTATTGCTGAAATAAGAAAAAATAACTTAAGAATAGTTCAGAACGGATTAAACGAAATATGGCTCATAGAAAACGATTTTGTAAAACCTGCCATAAAAACAACAAAAGAAATTAACTCTTACTGGATAGATAAAGTAAGTGAAGAGAATCATTTGCTTTCAGTCGGGTTAATAGAAAACTACTACAACAAAAAGAAAAAAGAATATGATATAACAAAATACAGAAGGGACTTAAAGGAAAATTATCCTTATTTGTTTTCTTATATAGTTTATGGAGAAAAAAACAAAACAGATGATGTAATTATTTCTGAAAAGCCAACTTGTAAAAGTCGTCCTGCATGGTGGGATTTAGGTATTCAGAATAAAAAAGATTTTATACTTCTTCAGTTTAGGGATAAAAGAAATTGGACGCCAATTATCAAAAAACAAATTTTAATTGGAAATGTGGTTTTTATTGGAAATTACCAAAATAAATCTAATTCTCATATCTATAATGTTTC
>JACQWN010000441.1 GCA_016209245.1 Bacteroidia bacterium | reverse complement strand
TTGAAATTCATTATCTAATATTTTAAAAAAATAACCATGGTTATAAAGCATGGTCAGGCTATCCCTTATGGAAATATCTCTAAGCTCATCTACAACCTTATCAAGTTGTTCAAGGGCTTTTGACTTTGCATCAATCGCTTCTTTTAACTCATTATTTAATTTTTTAACTCTAAGCGCCGCCTTAACTCTCGCGATAATAATTTCGGCACTGCTTGATTTTCCTAAATAATCGTCAGCACCGGCTGACAGTCCTTCCATCATATGTGCTTCGTGTTCAAGCCCTGTGAGCATAATTAGCGCTATAAATTTTAATTTCTGGTCTGTTTTTAATTTTTTCAGCAAATCTATACCGCTCATACCGGGCATTTGATAATCAACCAGTATGCAACTGATTTCTTTTTTGATAGCGGTATCAATACCTTCTTGAACATTAGATGCCATTTCCACACAAAAACCGGCATGCTCTAAATATCTGCTAAATGCCATCCTATCATCAGGATTATCATCAACCACCAAAATTATTTCTTTTTTTTCATCGGGCATAGTATTTTTACCTTTTCTTAAGCATGTAATTAAGCGAAGCTAAAATTTCGCAATACATTTAACAATATATTATTATAATAAAAACATTTCCTTGTTTTTTTTAACCCTATCTTTTATCAAACTGGAAAAGGGATATTGTGAATTCCCCAATAAAGTCCAATTTCTTTGACAAGAGAAACAAAATTATCAAAATCAACCGGCTTCTGAATAAAACTGTTACACCCATAATTATAGCTTCTGATTATATCTTCGTCCCTTCGTGAAACAGTAAGCATAATTACAGGTATTTTTTTCAATGACTCATCTTCCTTTATTTTTTTTAGAACCTCTATCCCGTTCATCCTCGGCATATTAATATCGAGAAGTATCAATCCGGGGCGTGGTGCTTTTGTTTCGTCCTGATAAATGTTATAATGAAAAAGAAAATCCACCGCCTCCTGACCGTCCCGAACGATAAAAAGATGATTTACAAGCTTTGCTTCCTTAAACGCTCTTTTTGTTATTTCAATATCATCGGGATTATCTTCAGCAAGTAGTATGTCAATTATTTTGCTTTGCATAAATTTCTCCTTTCTTATTTAATATTACATCCTTATTTTTAGGTATCAAAAAGTAAAATACGGATCCTTCTCCGTGTTTTGATTCAACCCATATTTTGCCTTTATGTATTTCAACTATTTTTTTCGCTATAGCAAGACCGACTCCTGTTCCTTTTTTTTCTTCCCGTTTTATAAGCCTCTGAAATATCCCGAATATTTTTTTGAAATATTTTTCTTCTATTCCCATACCGTTATCTTTTACATAAAATTTGTAAAATCCGTTTTCTTCTGAACTTCCTATTTCGATCCTGAGAGTATCTTTGTCTGCAAATTTAACTGCGTTGGAAACAAGATGCCCGAAAATATCAGCCAAACCGGTACGGTCGCAAAAAATTACAGGTATTTCATTATGAATAACTATTTCTCCATTCATGTTTTTTACTTTTTCATCCCATTTTAATTTTATATCATCAAGAACCTTTTTAACATCAACATTTTCAAAATTGATTATTTTTTTTTCTATATTTGAAAATTCAAGAAAATCTTCAACAATGCTTTGTATCCTGACAGTGTTTATTCTTATACGTTCCAAATAATTTTTTCCGGATGGATCTATTTTATCCGCGTAATCATCTTCTATAAACCTCGAAAATGCGTTAATTGACCGCAGCGGTTCTTTTAAATCATGAGATACAATATAAGTATAGGTGTCTAATTCCCTATTTATATATTCTATTTTTTTTGTATATTCTCTTAATTCCATTTCAGCTTTTTTTCGTTCGGTAATATCCTTTGCAGTACATATAAAATATTTTATTTGACCTTCTTTATCTTTTATTACTGAAGTACTAAAAAGAGAAGGGGTGCTTTTTCCACCTTTTATTTTAATGTTAACTTCAAAATTTTTGAATTCTTCATTTGTTACTATTTTTACTGAACTTGCGGAATCGATAAACTCATTTTTATCAATAAAATCAAACAATGGTTTGTCTATAATGTTATTTATGCTATAACCAAGCAAATCTATTCCTGCTTTATTAATTGTCATTATATTAAAATCTTTATCAGCCACAATCAAAATATCGCTCATATTTTTAATAATACTGTCAAAATAGTCTTTTGAAACAGTGGTTTTTTCCAGGTTTTCCGTCATTTTGTTAAAAGATTCGCTTAATGTTCCTATTTCATCGTTAGATAATATATTCGTCCTTTTCGAAAAGTTGCCAGATGCAACTTCAAAAGTTACGGATACCAGATCCTTTATGGGCTTGGTGATGCTTTTAGATAAAAATAAAGATATTTGAGCTCCGACTATAAAAATAATTATAGAAATTAATATTATAGTATTTTTTAATGTATTTGGAAGAACCATAAATTCATCATAAGGCATAGCAATCATTAAAGCCCATTCCATACCGTTTATCGGGGAATAAGCTGTTAAACTGTCTATTCCCATTACATTTACACGTTCAAAACCGTTTTGAAGAGCTTCAACCTTTTTAATAAAAATTTTATCTTTTTTATTTTCTACCAGTATTGTTTTTATAATATCATTTCTTTTGGACAGAGATAATATATTGCCTTTTATGTCAATTAAAACTGCAAATCCGGATTCTCCTATTTTAAGGTTCGAAATATTTTTTGTTATATCATAGAGAGGGACACTGCCGAAAATAATAAAATTCAATTCATCCCCGAAATATTCATAGTTTGCTATAATAAATTCGATAGCAAGCATTTTTAAGTCCTCATTGTATTTTACAGGTGAAATAATAACTTTGTTTGGATTCTTGAGAGCATTTTTTAAATAAATTGAATCATTTATATTTTTTAGGTTCCAGGATCTTATTTGCTCTACTACTTTTACTTCTTCCATACCGTTTTTGTTTACATAGGTTAAAGATGGAAAATTTTTTTCAAATGAAACAAAATATTGAAAAATGATAGGTTCAATATATCTTTCAGAATATATTTTTAATTCATTGCTTCTTGCCATATCCTCAATTAGTTTTATCCTATTAGATAAAGACATTTCAATAATATGTTTTTCATATTCAAGAATAAGCTCCAGTTTTTCCTTTTGAGCTTTTTTTTGATAGCGCACTGCCAGAAAATAACTTGTTACTCCAAATACAACGGCGATTAAAAAAATAAGCCCGAGTTCCGATATTAATATTTTATATCTAATTGATATTCGCATATTCACCTTAATGTTTACAAAAATTTTCCTCCAGATAAACCCATATAAGCAGATTTACGTGTCAGCAGGAATTGTTTCATGGTTTAATCCTTTTTTCCCGAACTACAGGAACAGTTCCATATTCGAGCATTATTTTTTGAGCTGCCGGAGAAAATAAAAAATCAATAAATTTCTTATTTTTTCCTTCAAGTTTACCTTTCCATACAATACCAAGAGGAGATATTAAAACGTACTTTTTGCTGATAACGTTTTCAATAGACGGATATATCCCATTAACTTTTAATATATTAAAAGTATTCTTCTTACTTATTGAAAAAGGAACATATCCTATGGTATCTTTATATTTCTTCAAAATTTCGCTGGTTTCTTTTGTACTATTTAAAATT
>JACQWN010000440.1 GCA_016209245.1 Bacteroidia bacterium | reverse complement strand
AACAAAGAATATTCT
This sequence comes from Bacteroidia bacterium, assembly GCA_016209245.1. Classification (GTDB taxonomy): domain Bacteria; phylum Bacteroidota; class Bacteroidia; order Bacteroidales; family BM523; genus JACQWN01. Next base: position 15,248 of record JACQWN010000440.1, on the reverse strand, counting down.
CTCCAGGAATTTTAATAATATTTTGAAAAACGAATTTAATTATGATATTTATACCCTTCATGAGGTATATAATAAAAAAGGAGAGATCGTTGGGCCAACTACTTTCAATATTAGTGATGAGTCTGATGGTACAAGAAGCTTGTTTGCTATTGCATCATTAATATTAATTGTACTTGAAGATGGTAAAGTATTTGTAATTGATGAAATGGAGCAGAACATACATCCTCTGCTTGTAAACGTCCTTATCAAACTGTTTCAAAATCCTCGTATTAACAAAAAAAATGCTCAATTAATTTGTACAACCCATAACGCTCACCTGCTTGAAGACGACATTTACCGACGTGATCAGGTATGGTTCACCGAAAAAGATGAAAAGGGCGAAACTACTTTGTACTCCCTTGCTGATATTGAAGGTGTGCGCAATAACATTCCTTTAGGTAAATGGTACCTTAGCGGTCGTTTTGGCGCAACTCCTATTGTTAATGATATTAAATTTATATACGGAAATGATACACAGAAAAAGAAATAAAATCCGGAAAATTAACCAACGTATTCTTATTCTGTGCGAAGGCGATACAGAGGAAATATACCTGAAGGGGTTAAAAGCTACACTAAGTAGAGATGTTCAGCGTGATATTTCTATTATCATTACTCAAGCCTCCGATTCCGAACCTAAAATAATGCTTAAGGAAGCTATTGCTAAAAAGGAAAAAGCCACTTCAGAACAACAACCCTATAAAGAAACATGGCTTGTTTTCGACGACGATAATCGCAAAAATCTTAAAACAGTTTTTTCTGATGCAAGGAAAAACGAAATAAATATCGCTTACTCTTCTATTTCTGTTGAATTCTGGTCTTTATTGCATTTTGAAAGAACTGCAAAGGAATATGCTGATGCTGATAGAGCTATAATCCGGCTTACTACATATATTCCCAGCTATAACAAAACTATGCCTGATATTTATGATAAACTTCAACCGCATTATAATAATCCTGCTTTACCTAATGCTGAATGGCTTCGCAGGCAAAAGGAGTATCACAATATGTATGAATCCTATAAGCATAAACCAATAACTACTGTGGATATGCTTACTGAAACTTTATTGAATATTGAAAAGACATGATTATGGCACAAACAAAAATAGAATGGACTGAAACCACGTGGAACCCGGTGACCGGATGCACAAAGATTTCCGAAGGTTGCAGGCATTGTTATGCTGAAAGTTTTGCTCTTAGATTGCAAGCTATGGGACAGACAAAATATAGAAATGGTTTTAGACTTACTTTGCACCCTGATATAATTAATGAACCTTATAAATGGAAAAAATCCAGAATAGTATTTGTCAATTCAATGGGGGATTTGTTCCATAAAGATGTACCCGTGGATTATATTAAGAAGGTGTTCAACGCAATGAATAATAATCCGCAACATTTATTTCAGATTCTTACAAAACGGGCTGATATTTTAAAATATTACGACAGCGAGGGCTGGCTGAACTGGACGCATAACATTTGGATGGGCGTTACAGTTGAAAATGAAAAAATGAAAATGCGTATTGATTTTCTGAGGCAAACAGGAGCACGGGTTAAATTTCTTTCATGCGAACCCTTGCTTGGCCCTTTGCCGAATCTTAATCTGAAAGGTATTGACTGGGTTATCGTAGGCGGCGAAAACGGACGCACACCTCGCCCAATGAAAGAAGAATGGGTAATAGACATTATGGAACAATGCAAAATACAAAATGTTGCTTTCTATTTTAAACAGTGGGGCGGAACAAATAAAAAGGAAGCAGGCAGCACTCTCAAAGGAAAGTTGTATAAAGAAATTCCGCAAGTGGAATTGGCATTTTAATATGACGTACTTGAAGAATTAGCAGTATGAAAATGACAGAAAAGGAAAATATGTTAAATACATACCCATCTGGGCTTAATCTTATTTGATTAGAGGATGCAAAAAAGTGAAAATCTAACCATAACTAACTGTAAAACAATGCATTGTCTATTTGACTGTCATTTGACTGAATTGACGAGTTATCAACAATCATGAATTATTTTCTTATTTGACTGAATGGGTTTAATGAAAATAGAAAATTGGGCAAATTGCTGTTTTTCAACGATATATTTATTTGACGGTTATTTGACGATATTAATAAGTTATTAACAATTGAGCTATTTGAGATTATTAATGAAAGAACAAAATAATATAGAAAATAACAACATACCCAAACACTGGCAACTTAAAAAACTCGGTGAGGTTTGCAAAACGACCAGTGGCGGTACGCCTAGTCGAAAAAATCCTGCTTATTTTACAGGTTCAATTCCATGGATAAAATCTGGTGAATTAAACCATAATATTATTTTAGATTCCGAAGAAAAGATAACAGATGAAGCGCTAAATACTTCCAGTGCAAAAATATTTCCTAAGGGGATTTTACTAATTGCTCTTTATGGAGCAACAGTTGGCAAACTTGCATTCCTCGGAATTGATGCAGCAACTAATCAAGCTGTGTGTGGTATTTTTAAAAATAAAAGTATTGAATTAAAATTTCTCTATTATTTTCTTTTTTATAAAAGACCTAGCTTGGTAAACGAAAGTTTTGGAGGCGCACAGCCCAATATCAGCCAAACTATTTTAAAGAATTTATTTATTCCTATTCCCCCTTTTGAAGAACAACTCTCTATCGTCTCCAAAATCGAAGAGCTTTTCAGCGAACTAGACAAAGGCATCGAATTTTTAAAAACCGCTCAGCAGCAACTCAAGACCTACCGGCAGACTGTGTTGAAGTGGGCGTTTGAGGGGAAACTTACAAATAAAAATGTAAAGGAAGGGGAATTACCAGAGTGGTGGAATTGGAAAGAATTAAAAGAAATCACATCAGTGTTGGGTGACGGGTTACATGGTACACCAAAGTATTCCGAAACAGGCGATTACTTTTTTATTAATGGCAATAATTTGTCTGATGGAAAAATTGAAATTAAAGAAAACACCAAACGTGTTGCTTTCGAGGAGTATGAAAAATATAAAAAGCCATTAAATGAGAAATCTATTTTGGTTTCAATAAATGGTACATTAGGCAATACTGCATTCTTCAATAATGAAAAGATTATTCTTGGGAAAAGTGCCTGTTATTTCAATGTTATGGATAAAATTGATAAACATTATATCAGGTATTTTATAACAAGCAATAGTTTTGTTGTCTATGCAAATAAGATTGCAACTGGAAGTACAATTAAAAATATAGGTCTTAAAGCAATGAGAGAATTTAAAGTGCCAACTCCTCCCACACTTGAAGAACAAAACAAAATCGTCCAAGAATTAGAAAGTAAACTCACAGTTTGCGATAAACTGGAAGAAACCATAAATCAAAACCTGCAGCAAGCCGAAATGCTGAGGCAAAGTATATTGAAAAGGGCGTTTGAAGGGAGGTTGATATAAAACTAAAAGAAATACAGAATAATGAATAAAAATTAATACAAACAAGAATATTACCTTTGTAAAATATTAATACAAATAAAAATGGAACATTTAAAAATTAAGGCATTCGGTCCTATTGAGGATGCTGATGTGAACTTTGGCGATTTAACGCTATTAGTTGGCCCACAGGCAAGCGGAAAAAGTATTTTTATTCAACTGCTCAAATTGTTAGTTGATAAATACCATATCCGAAAAACGCTTCAGCAATACAACTATATCTGGGGAAAAGACACGGAAAAAATATTAGACATTTATTTCGGCGAAGGGATGTCAAAAATATGGAAAACCAATACGAACATACAATTGGATAGAAAATCTTATACCAAAAGTTTTTTGTTGCCGAAAGCCGGAAGATATGAGGGAACCAGCCATGCGGAAGAAACATTGTTTTACATCCCTGCACAACGGATATTAAGCATATCGGATGGCAGACCAAAAACATTTATGGAGTTTGATTCATCTACACCTTATGTGTTAAGGCAATTTAAAGAACCGGGCAGAAAAAACTCAGAATGGAAGTGGAAGGAATGAGTGTCCCGTTTATTACATGGAGTGCCGGGCAAAAGGAGTTTATGCCATTGCTGCTTGGTTTCTATTGGTTATGCCCCCCTTCAAAAGTAAGCCGGAAAGATGATTTTAAATATGTTGTAATTGAAGAACCTGAAATGGGTTTGCATCCCGAAGCAATCAAATCTGTAATACTTCAACTCATTGATTTGCTTTCAAGAGATTATAAAGTAATTATTTCCACCCACTCTCCAGTTTTATTGGAATTTGCATGGGCATTCTATTTTTTTAAAAAATCTAAAGTGAGTGATGATGCATTATTTGAATTGTTTGAGATTTCTAAAACTGCCGGTACAAAAAGATTGTTTGAGGGAATAATTTCTAACAAGCAAATTAACACATATTATTTTGACAGACAAAATGAAAAAGTGATTACAAAAAACATATCAGCCCTCGATGCAGGAAGCGAAGATTATGCAATTTCCGGTTGGGGAGGTCTTTCTGCATTTGCAGGGAAAGCGACTGATATTGTATCAAAATATTTCGTTGATGAAAAATAAAAATGCAAAACATACGATAAGTTTTAGGCAAGCAGTTGAAGCTACTCCGGATATTGAAACCGGATACAAAACAGGGCTCACTGCTTTGGGAGCATACAGCAATAGGGTTATTGTTTTTGATAAGACCAAACTTCAGGGCAGTGTTGATATTGATAGGTGCACTACTACAAAATATCCGGATGCTAACAGGTGGGATTATGCCTTTGCATATAAAAGCGAAGTGTTTTTTGTTGAGGTACATTCTGCAAATACAAACGAGGTAAAAACTGTTTTAAAAAAACTTCAATGGCTGAAAGATTGGTTGCACAGCCAGGCACCGGAAATAAATAAATTAAAAGCAAAAAGTAGAAATCCATTCGTATGGGTCCAATCTAAGAATTTTCAGATTCCAAAAAACACACCTCAATATTTTGCAGCTGTCAATTCCGGACTAATACCGATAAGAAAACTGGAACTGAACTAACTTTATTTCTTAAAAAGAAATTGAACAAATGAGTGAAAACACCTCAGGCATAGTTTCAAAAGTGTGGAGTTTCTGCCACACCCTCCGCGACGATGGCGTAGGTTATGGCGATTACCTGGAACAGCTTTGGGAAATCCTTGTTTTAAAACGTGGCGCGGAATTAGAAATATATTACACGGTATTACTTCGCGAACTTGGCAAGCAAAAAGGAATTCTCGGGCAGATATTTGTAAAAAGCCAGAACAAAATACAAGACCCTGCAAAACTTTTCCGCCTTGTTCAGATGATAAACGAAGAAAACTGGGTAATGCTCGGCGCCGATGTAAAAGGCGATATTTACGAAAGCTTGCTCGAAAAAAATGCCGAAGATACAAAAAGCGGAGCTGGGCAGTATTTCACACCTCGTGCATTGATTAAAACCATGGTCGAATGCCAGCAGCCTGAACCTAATAAAACCATTGCCGACCCGGCATGTGGTACAGGCGGTTTTTTCCTTGCCTCTTACGATTATATCGTTGCTAATTATTCACTGAATAAAGAACAAAAACAATTCGTTAAATACAGCACATTTTTCGGGAATGAGATTGTTTCAAATACAAGGCGGCTCTGCCTTATGAATTTGTTTTTACATAACATTGGCGATATTGGCAGCGAAAGTGTGATTTCTCCGAATGATTCATTAATTGCCGATGATGGCAAACGATATGATTATGTACTGACAAATCCGCCATTCGGCAAGAAAAGCAGCATGACTTTTACAAACGATGAAGGAGAACAGGAAAAGGAAGAACTTACATACAACAGGCAGGATTTCTGGGCTACTACAAGCAATAAGCAACTTAATTTCGTACAGCATATCAGAACCATGCTTAAAACAACAGGAAAAGCTGCCGTTGTTGTGCCTGATAATGTATTATTTGAAGGCGGCACCGGCGAAACTGTAAGAAAAAAACTGCTTGAAACTACCGATTTGCACACTATACTACGGCTGCCAACCGGAATTTTCTACGCTCAGGGTGTGAAAGCAAACGTAATTTTCTTTGATGGCAAACCTGCATCTAAAAACCCATGGACTAAAGAAATCTGGGTGTATGATTACCGGACAAACATTCATCACACTTTAAAGAAAAACCCTTTAAAATTTGAAGATTTACAGGATTTTGTTTCCTGTTACAGTCCATCTAACCGGGCAAAACGTAAAGAGACGTGGAGCGAGGTAGTTGAGCCAAGCCGAAACCCTTCGCCCGAAGGTCGCTGGAGAAAATTCAATTATGAAGAAATTATCACTCGCGATAAAACCAGTCTCGACATCACCTGGATCAAGGACAAGTCACTTGCAGACCTGGAAAATTTACCAGATCCTGATGTAATAGCAGCGGAAATTGTAGAAAACCTCGAATCCGGGTTACAAAGTTTCAAAACGGTTTTATCAGTATTAAATGAAAATTCTAAAATATAAATATTAGTATTTTCAAAGATTATTCTTTTTTTCGCTTTAAAATTTTCAATACTTTTGGCACAAAAAATTTTTCGCATCTTGTACCATGGAAAGATATTTAGAACAACTGTTAGCAGATATTGCTTTTGCAACCCAAAATGTAAGATTACCTTTTGTCGAGCAGGAAGAAGTCAGTTTATTCGACTGGGTCTCGGAAGAAGAGGAGGAAAGAACTGCTCCAACCCGTCAGCTTGAGGAATGGACAGGCATAAGCAAGGTTCAGCTTCCGCCTCCCGAAATGCTATCTGACGAACAGGTCAACCGGCTGCTCAATGCATTAATAAAAATGCTTGACGCATACAACTGGATGTTCGTGCTTCAGATTGATGTACCTGAACGTATTCAATATGCAACAATTCGTGACAATTTTGACCAGGAAGCTAAAGTAAAACGCTGGCACATGGGTTTCTTTGAGCTTTGCCGCCCCGGCACTGAACATGGAAAATGTTCCCTTGGAGAATATTGCCAGTGCCGCTTTTTTAAGGAACTCTTTGCAGGATTCAGCGATGAAGAACTCAGCCCGGAAGAGGAACGTGCCATGGAACTGGACTGTGAAATCACTCATCTAAAAAGAAAGCATGGTGATGACTGGATGAAGTATTACCCCTACCACTTGGATCCGGATTATGATGATGAAAACGGGAATCCGTACGATTACGGGTTCGGTTATGAATGCGAGGATGACGATGATGATGATGATAATTGGTGGAGAAGGTAAACAAGAAGCTATCAACTGCTTTTCATAGCGTTCATTTCAATATACTCCTTGATAGTACTGCATGGCAGCTTGCTTCCTTTGGACTTTAGTTCATAAATAAAATAATCACAATCTGCTTCATCAAAAACCTTTATTCTGAGTGCTTCTGCTAAAAAGTCCATTGTTGTCAGATACTCGCAAGTATATTTTTTTTTTTTTTTTCTACTGCCATGCAGGCGCTTTCACCATTTCCAAATTTCCTTCTGAGCATAGCATATTCTTTTTTTATTAAACTATTCGAAGGAAATTCCATAATAGTGGCAATTCCAAAATTCAAGAAGTTGTCAATAATTTCTTTTGTGTTGCTGTGATTGCTTAGTTCGTGTATTACTATGTCAAGAATGTGTAGTCTTTTGGGGAATATTTTTTTTAAAGTCAGTAATTGTCCTGCCTTGTTAAAATGGATGATAATATCGGCATCTAATAAAATTATCTTTTTCTCACTCTTTCCCATTTTTATATTCCTCTTGTAACAGATCAATGCCGATATCTCCCATTAAACTTAAGTAATGCGATTCGGATATTTTTCCTTTATCGAATAAGCTTTTAGCGATTATGCCATAATCACCAATAATTGCAATCTCGCTTTGTCCTTCATAAAGTCGTGCATTGTAACCATATTCCGCGGCACATCTTTTAATATGTTTGTTAAAAACATCCCATTCTGAACAGCTTAACAAGTTAAGTTCCTTTAATCTGTATAACAATGCATTTCGTGAGCATTGATAAAAATGTTCTATTTTTAAAATGGACTCAATACTGATTTTATTCTTTGATAATTGTTTGTCAGGTATCAGTTCCAAAACCCCGTCCTCAGGCAGCAATAGATTTGCTGCAAAAACATCTGCATAATATTCATTAGGATTATCTTTTTTCAAAAATAATCCTGTCTGACATGTCATGGAACTAAAATTTTCCTGAATGTATAAATGATAAAGTTCATGGCTGATTGTGAAATGCTGATTCCCTTTTGATTTGGATGAGTTTACCATGATAAACATAAGTTCATCATTAACTTTTATAGCCATTCCGGAAAGTTTTTCAGAAAGAGATCGGAAAAAAGTAAGTACATTTAATTTTAATAGCAAGCTCTTGAAATGAATGGGTTCTGTAGCACTCAATCCATTTTTATCCCTGAATAATGCTGCCTGTTTCTTTAAAAATAATTTCATGATAATGCTTTGTATAATTCCTTAAGTTTAAAATAATTCCTTACAATTTTCCCAAAATGGGCAATACTTTCAAAATCTTCACGGCAAAATTCATTCGCTCTGAAAGCAAAAGCAATATTAGTCTTTTGAATTTCGGGTTTATTTTCCATTAAATCCGCTAAATCAACCCTGAAAAAATCAGCTAATTTTTCAAGTAATATTATAGGGACTTCTCTGCTTCCGGTTTCATAATAACTTATTATTTCTCTTTTTACTCCGAGCATTTCCGCGAGTTCATTTTGATTCATTCCCATTTTTTCTCTTAAAGAGCTTAAATTTTTTCCAATGATTTTATTGCAGTTTTCCATAGGTTTATTTTATAGGTTATTCCCTTTATAAAGCTGTTACAAAAATAATATATTATTTTCATATATGCAAATTTTGTAACAATATTTTTTATTAATCCTTTTTGAAATAAATATTTATGCACTGTGGCGGGTCATTAACTTTCCCCCTTTATCAAATTCCTGATAAATACCCTCATCTTATCATAATGACTGCCTTTCCAGTATATATGTCTGCATTCACTGCATCTGAAAAATTCATCCGTAGATTTATAAATTCTTTCGGGGACTTTACCTTCGGTCAGTATTTCTTCTTTTGCAGCAGAGCTCAATTTTCCGTTACAAAGGGTGCAATATGTAAAGGGAGCAAAATAATTTTTAAGATTGAACCGGGATACAACCTCTTTTATTTGGAGCTGAGGGATTTCCGACCTGACAAAATATCCCCGTTCAATAATTTTTCTTTTTAGTAAAGTCCGGTCGCGTGTAAGAAGTATCCGCTCCTCGTCTTTTGAAATCAGGGCAAGCTCATTATCATCGTATTTTCTGCTGTATTTTGTGTCAAAACCTAGTAATCGCAGGTATTTCACTAACTTACCGAGATTTACATCCACAATAAATTTGTTTTCCTTCAAGGGTTTTGACCGCAGGAGAGTGACTCCTGAAATATCGAGCGTTTCAAATATAGGGTAAACCGAAATGTAGTCGTTGTTTTTTATTTTACAATCAAAGGGCACTGATTCACTGTTTACAAGCACCAAATCAACTTCTGAATGAGGAATGCCATGTGCTTCAATAATATCTTTTACTCCTACACTTCCGTAAAAATTGTATGTAATGGTTTTTTTTCTCTTGCCGGCAGGAAGAAAATCGTTAAGTTCTTCATAAAACCTGATGTATGCGGTGTTCATCCTTGTTTCAAGCTCCAAATCTCAAGCTCCAAGTTCCAAATTCCAAGACTTGGTTCTTAGTTCTTGGTTCTTGGGATTTGGAATTTGGGTCTTGGGTCTTTTTATAGAGTGACCCCGGAGGGATTCAAACCCCCGACTTTCAGAACCGGAATCTGACGTTCTAATTCAGCTGAACTACGGGGCCGGTTGTTGTATTATACTGCAAAGATATTAATATTTTTTTTATCTCAAATTTTTTTACTTTTGTTTTGATTTATTTTGAATAATATGGATATTATCAATAAATTTATTATATACCTTATTTTAATTTTAATTTATACCTCTTGTATAAACAGCCAGCAAGGAATGGAAAAAAATATTAAAAATGGATTGGAACCTATGACTGCGGAACAAAAAAAAGATACTGCCTGGTGGAAAAAAGAAGCTGAAAAAATGGTTAATGAACAAATAATTTCAAGAGGAATTAAAGACACAAGCGTCATAAATGTAATGAAAAATACCCCTCGTCATCTTTTTATTCCAAACTCCCTAATTAACAAAGCATATTATGACGGTCCCTTGCCAATTGGCGAGGACCAAACCATTTCGCAACCTTATATTGTAGCCATAATGACAGAATTATTACAATTAAAAGGTGATGAAAAAGTATTGGAAATTGGTACGGGTTCCGGCTATCAGGCGGCTGTCATTTCACAATTGGCTGATACTTGTTATTCCATAGAGTTAATAAAGGTTTTAGCAGATAGCGCAAGTTCACGTCTGAAACGGCTTGGCTATAACAATGTAATCGTAAAATGCGGTGATGGATATAAAGGATGGCCGGAACATGCCCCATTTGACTGTATAATAGTTACTGCCGCACCTGAAGAAATCCCGAATACATTAGTTGAACAATTGAAAATTGGAGGCAGGATGGTTGTCCCAGTCGGTAAGTACTTTCAGGATTTAATTTTAATTACTAAAACGGAAAAAGGTATTAGCAGGAAAAATATTATTCCTGTCAGTTTTGTACCGATGATTAAACTGGAGTGAAATATTATTTATTTATCCCAAGTTTACCACTTATTAATGATAATTTTCAATACTTTTGACACTGATATTTTTGAATCCGATTATGCAATAATTCAATGTCAGAGAACCAGAACATAGAATACAAATCATCCTGGCAAGATGATTACCTCAAATGGATTTACGGTTTCGCAAATGCACAAGGCGGAAAAATTATCATCGGCGCCAATGACAGCGGAAATATCATAGGTATTGCAAATGCTAAATCATTAATGGAAGAACTACCGAACAAAATCCGGGATGTTCTGGGAATTATGGTTGATGTAAACCTGTATACGCAAAAACAAAAAAAGTATATTGAGATAATTGTGCCTTCATATCCTTCGCCCGTTTCATACAAAGGGCGGTATTTTTACCGTTCCGGCAGTACAAAGGACGATAAGGTTATTTTCTGGAATCCAGGTTCACTGCCTCAGAACTGAACAGTTGAAACCCTCAGAAAAAAACATGCGGCCCTTCCGCCCAATACCGATATTGCAAACACTTTTTTCCGGTGCGGTTACATTGACATCTGGGGCAGCGGTACTATAAAACTCATTAATTCCTGCATCGGTTCCGGTCTGCCCGAGCCCGTTTTTGAAACCGACGGCAACGGCGTTACACTTATAATCAGAAAAGATATTATTTATCTTGAATACCTGCAAAACACTAATCTGAATAAACGTCAGATTGAAGCATTATTATTCATTAAAAATAAAGGAGCGATTACAAATACAGAATATGTAACTATGTTTAAATTATCTGACAGAACTGCATTAAGAGATTTGACAGAACTTGTGAAAAAAGGATACCTTACAGCAGAAGGGACAACAAAAGGCAGAAAATATTTTTTGAAATAATAGAATGTCGGGATTATGTCGGAATTATCTGAAAAATGTCGGAATTATGTCGGAATTATCTGAAAATATTAATTGGCTCATAAAGGGCTCAAAAGTGTCTCAAACGGCTCACAATGGGCTCAGTGAAAAAATAAAGAGAACAACATATTTAAAGGTGTCATAATGGTTTCAAAACACGCTTAAAGGTTTCACAATGGTTTCAGAAAAGGTTTCAGAAGTTATAAAGGGGACAAATCCTGTTCAAAGGGGACACAAAGGGGTCAAGCATAAATATTGCTAACTTTAAATTTTAAAATAAATTACGGAATTATCTGAGAAATGTCGGAATTATCTGAAAATATTAATCGGCTCATAAACGGCTCAATAGCATTTCTAACGGCTCACAATAGGCGCAGTTATAAAAAATTCAGATAACAACATATTTGAAAGTTTCATAATGGTTTCAAGATATGCTTAAAGGTTTCACAAAGTACTCATAAAAAATAAAGTTGCAAAGCGATTAACATGGAAATATTTAAAATTTACTGGTTTACCCGTGTTGTTATTTCATTATTAATAACAATTCAAGTGCTGTTTTTTCTTACACAAATCCAAGCCCAAGATTGGGAAACACTTAATAAAAGCTTTAAGGAGAAATTTGCATGGAACGACTACCCGGCCGCCCTCGAATATGCCTTAAAAGCCCTTGAAGTAGCAGAAAAAAAATATGACAAAAAGGATACAATTTATGAGCTCACATTATCCAATCTGGCTAAGGTTTACGAATCTATGCAGAATTACCAGGAAGCCGTAAACTATTATAATGAGTTGCTGAAGCTGCAATTAATCCGGTTCGAGCAGATTGACCCGAATTTTGCCTCGGCTATGAATTCTTCCTGTGATATGTTCAAATCAATTACTGATAATAAAACAGCGACAAAAGTATATAAACTGTGTGTTGAACGGCTGAAAAAAGTAACAACAGCCGACTACAATGTCATTTACGACCTGACAAATATCTATACAAGTTGTATTATGGAGCAATATAGTGTTCCCGGTGCAGGTACAGATTCAGATGAAAGCAAAATACAAGAGGTCAAATCAAAATATGGTGTTCANTGTTCAAAGTGAAGAATATCTTCAACTGCTCGATAGTCTTGGAACAGCATATAAAAATTATGGGAAATTTAATCAGGCATTATCTGTTTTGCAAGAAGCAAGAAACATCAGGCAGGCCATGTCACAAACTATGACAAACGAATATGCCAATACCTGCGGCAATCTGGGATATGTTTCTTTTATCATGCGGAAAACCGACGAATCGCTTGCTTTCTACGAAGAAGCTATTTCAATATGGAAATCATTGAAAAATACTAAAACCGAAGACTATGTTAATGCATATATATATTATGGTATGACATATCAGTTCAAGCAGGATTGGGCAAAATGTGCAGAAATTTATGAAGAGATTCTTCCGCTTGTAAAAAGCGTACTGGGTAAGGATAGCCCTTTTTACACAACAACGCTTGTCAGTCTTGGTACTTTCTACAGAATTCTTGAAAAGTGGGATAAGGCGGAAAAATACTTCAAAGAAGATTTAGATTACAAAATAGCTAAAAATGATACCGTTCTTGCAAATTATATGACTGATTACTGGGGATTGGCCATGGTTTATGAAAGAACCGGCAGGGAAAATCTCGCAGAGGAATACTATGCAAAGGCAAATCAGATTACAATCGAAATGATAAACTGGATGGTAAGCTCTATTAATATCACCACCGAAAAGAAGGTCGGGCAATATCTTACAGGATTCAACTTCAGTCTGAACTGGTTTTATTCGTTTTTTCATAACAGGGTGAAGGTTCGCCCCGGCGTTGCAGCATATATTTATAACGATGAGCTTATTAAGAAAGGCCTTATTATGCGGGTCATCAAATCGAAAATCATGACTGTGCTTAATAGTAACGATACCGCATTAATCAATACATTATATAAATGGATTGATGTCCGCCAGCAAATTGCTAAATTGAACCTCCTGCCACTGTCGGAAAGGAAAGGCAACATCGCCCTCCTGGAACGTGATGCCCAACAGCTTGAAAATGACATGTATTATAAAGTCTATCAATTAAAGAAAGAAAGCAAGCTATCGGTTGATTGGCGTGATATTAAAAATGAGCTTAAGCCCGGCGAGGCAGCAATTGAGTTCTTAAATTTCGATTATTACGATTATAAAGGGAGCTTCTGGACCGACAGCACCTTTTATTATGCTTTAGTCCTTCGGCCTGAGTATGAATATCCAAAGCTTATATATCTTTTCGATGATAATTTGTTTTACATGTTTCTGCAGAGGAATAAGGGGAAAAATCCATTTGACCAGGTCCGCCGGCTTTATACACGGTCTAAAGGACAGTACAAGAATTACTATAAAGGAGATTCGTTGTACTTTTATATATGGAAACCGGTCGAGCAGTATCTCGAAGGTGTCAAAACAATATACTATAGCCCTTCAGGGTTGCTTCATAAAATATCTTTCTCTGCCATTCCTTTTGATGATGATAATATGCTTGTTGATAAATATGATATGCGGCAAATAACTTCAACCGGGCAAATTATTATGAAAACGCCTGAATTTAAGTTGTCGAAGCAGCATAAGGCACTTTTATACGGAGGGATATTTTATGATTTGGATACCGCTTCTTTAGGTATTTCAGCCAAAAAGTACAGGGTGCATGGTGATTTTTTTATCAGGGAGCGTAGTTTTGAATGGTCTGATTCTTTACGGAGAGGTGGCGGCTCGTGGTCATATCTTGCCGGCACGCTTCAGGAAGTTAAAATGATTGACAGTCTTTTTAACAACAGGACAGTTATTACTAAAACATTTACACAAGCCGAAGCTGTCGAAGAGAGTTTTCAGTATGCAAATAAAGCGATGCCCGAAGTGATTCATATAGCTACACATGGTTTCTTTTTTCCTGAGCCGCCGGCTGAGAAGAAAGACCCTATGGCAGCTATGACCGAAAGTAATCTGCAGCAGCTCAAAGCCGAGGATGCTCTGTTACGGTCAGGTCTTTTATTTGCCGGAGCAAACAGAACATGGCAGGGTAAGCATCCGCCTGTAGGGCTTGAAGATGGTATCCTAAGCGCTTACGAAGTATCAAAGATGAATCTGACTAAAACAAAGCTTGTCGTGCTTTCCGCTTGTGAAGCCGGCTTGGGCGATATCAAAGGCAGCGAAGGAGTATATGGATTACAACGCGCTTTCAAACTGGCAGGTGTTGACTATATTATTATGAGTCTTTGGCAGATTCCCGATGAACAGACCGTTGAACTTATGAGAATATTTTATAACCACTGGCTCGAAGGAATGGATATTCGCGATGCTTTCCACCTCACACAAAAGGAAATGAATAAAAACTATGAACCTTATTTTTGGGCTGCTTTTGTGCTTGTGGAATAGTTATACATAAGTGGAATATACCGAACAACAATAATAAAATTAACACCGATTTTCGCTGATACCCCAAATGTCATAATTTAACCCTAAATTATTTTTTAACACCTTTGTCTAAGAGACAAAAACAATATGAAGCAACAAGAGCTTTTATTGTTGATAAACTATCTGCTAAACAAGTTGCTGAAAAGTTTGATTATAAACCGACTACTGTGTATTCAATTATCAAGGATGTGCGAGCTGGG
>JACQWN010000439.1 GCA_016209245.1 Bacteroidia bacterium | reverse complement strand
CCGCCCGAAAATATCAGTGATATTGTATTCGTTTCCAATACATTCTTTTAGTACAATTATGTCTATCTCAGAATTTGCAGGATTGGGCCAGACTAAAATGTCAGAGACTTTATTAGCAGGGAGCTTCGAGGTAGTCACTAAAATCGTCTGTACTTCATCATTAACCGTGTGCAGTGTCGGGTTGGTGCTCACAGATGCATTATAATCGAAATAAATACCGGCCTCATTATATATTATGGTTCCATTTGGTAAATCCGGATTTTGATTTACTGTAAAAGTCACAAAGCCATGACTTTCCACTTCATTGTGGTTGCTATCGGGTAAAAGAATGTTGTACAAAGTCCATTCTAAAACCCGAGACCCATATAGTTGGAAATTGTAGTTATGGCTTGCCACGCCCGGTACAACAGAGAAAATATCAAGGTCTGTATCCAGCGTATCCCTGAGCACAACCGAAAAAGCCGTATCGGTTCCCGTGTTCTGAAAGCGGATTACGTACTGTAGTTGCTGATTTGGCATTACATAATGATTCTCCGTAACTCCAGTTGGAAAGCCTGTTTTGTCATTTGGGTCATAGCTTGCTGTCACCACGCCGCAATAAATATCTACAACCGGGTCGGCGTCGTCTGCAGGAAGAATTGTCACTAACCCGGATGTCCAGTTGTCAAGGTCGCCGCAGGCTTCAACAGTAGCATTTGGAGCTGAATTTCCGGGATGCAGGGGATGCTGGTCAGCTTCAAGGCGCCAGGTGTGTCCATCGCCGGGAAAAACATATACTATGCTGTCACCGCCGGCAAGCTGAACCGAATCGAGCACTGTGTAAACTCCGTCAATATAAATCCGAACCGGTGAATAACAATCCATATCGCCTTCTCCTGGTTCTCCCGTATTATAAATTACAAAGTAAATGGTATCGTTCTGACAATACCCGGTAACTTCCAGACTTGAATGATCCCATGGTAAGTTGCAGGGAGTAAAATTTCCCGGATAAGGATTTGGAACGGTGTCAAACATGCAGGAATCGGCAGGATACAGGTTTGCCTGCATACAAAGTGTCAGGCCTGGCATGGCGTCGCAGCTCACATGGCAATCAATGGTAAAATAGACACATTGCCCCGGGTTCAGATTTCCAAGTTGAAAACGAAAGATATTATTGCCCATGCCGGTATAGGCAAGGCTTGCTGATTGCGAAGTTATGAGCGAATCAAGCTCAACATCGGCATAAGCGCTGTCCAATGCTCCGGATGCAATACTCTGGTTGCAGGCAATCACATATATTTTTTGATTACTAAAACAGGGCCGCATAAAGGGCATGTTTACAGAAATATCAGGGCTGGCGCAGGGCTGGGTGGATACAAATCCAAAATCTGGAGTGTATGTTATTTCGTTTGGATTAGTAACTGTAAAAGTTTGCATAACCGGACAGGTGGCAGCCCAATGACCTGAAGTATCGGCGGTTGCTGTATAAGTTCCAACCTGTAAAGTATCAATTACCCATGCTCCGGAGCTATTGGTCTGGGCAATAATATTCCCTGGATTAATAATTACATAACGGTTTTGTAAGCCGATTTCGTTCGCATCTCTTGCACAATTCTGGTTAATATCGTTAAATACAAAACCTGTAACGCCCTTTTGCCTGAGTTTTAAAATAAAAATATCATTTTCTCCTGCAGATGTCAGGTTAAAAGTTCCGGGGCTGGAATCAAAGTTGGCAGTGCCAGAGAAATTGCCAGTAATATAAACATTTTCACTGCTGTCAAGGGCAATGGAATAACTATAATCAATATTTGTTCCGCCCAATTGTTTCGCCCATACAAAATTACCTGAAGCGTCCAATTTGCTGATGAAAATATCTTCCAATCCTGCTGAAGTTAAATTATAGGTTCCCGGGCCCGGGTCAAAGACAGCTATGCCTTGGAAATATCCGGTAGTATAAACATTTCCGCTACCGTCAACGGCAATGGAACGCCCAATATCATGGTCTATTCCGCCCAATTGTTTCGCCCATACAAAATTACCTAAAGCGTCCAATTTGCTGATGAAAATATCCTTGTTTCCTGCCGAAGTTAAATTATAGGTTTCCGCGTCCGGGTCAAAGTCGGCTGTGTAATAGAAATAGCCAGTAGTATAAACATTTTCGCTACCGTCAACAACAATGGAACGACCAGCATCATAGCTTGCCCCTCCAAATTGTTTCGCCCATACAAAATTGCCCCAAGCGTCCAATTTACTGATGAAAATATCAGCGTTTCCTGCCGAAGTTAAGTTATAAGTTCCAGCGCCCGGGTCAAAGTCGGCTGTGTAATAGAAATAGCCAGTAGTATAAACATTTCCGCTGCCGTCAACAACAATGGAACGACCATCATCATAGCTTGTCCCTCCCAATTGTTTCGCCCATACAAAATTGCCCCAAGCGTCCAATTTGCTGATGAAAATATCATACAAACCTGCTGGGGTTAAATTATAGATTTCCGGGCCCGGATCAAAGTCGACTGGGTCAAAGAAAATTCCTATAATATAAACATTTCCGATGCTGTCAACGGCAATGGAATAACCTGCAGTGTTTACCCCGCCTAATTGTTTCGCCCATACAAAATTGCCCAAAGCGTCTAATTTGCTGATGTAAATTTCAGCGCTTACTGCTGAAGTTAAGTTATACGTTCCAGCGCCCGGGTCAAAGTCGACTATGCCATAGAAATCGCCCATAGTATAAATATTTCCGCTGCTGTCAATGGCAATGGAATAACCACGATCATTGCTTGTCCCTCCCAATTGTTTCGCCCATACAAAATTGCCTGAAGCGTCCAATTTGCTGATGAAAATATCACTGCCTCCTGCTGAAGTTAAATTATAGGATTCCGGACCCGGGTCAAAGTCGGCTGTGCCTTGGAAATATCCGGTAGTATAAACATGTCCGCTGCCGTCAATAATAATGTAACGATTCTCATCATAGCTTGCCCCGCCCAATTGTTTCGCCCATTCCAAGGTTTGGGCGGATACATTGCTCAAACCAACGAGGGCTAGCATTAAAAAAAATGTAAAATTTTTCATCTGTAAATAGTTTTGTAAAAAATTTATTTTCATTAATCTGTGTATAAACTCTGACAGGTTTGGAAAACACTGTCAGGTTTACATGAATTTTTCATGGTATTGTGGTTTATTATTTCAGATGTTTTTAATTTCATCTTTTGATAAGTGCTGTTTTTCTTCCTGAATTTTGACGCCTATTTCAATTCCTTCTTCCCTGCCTTCTTCCCTGCCTTCATTAAGTAAAGCATCTTCAAAACGTTTTACCTGCTCCCAAAACAAATTGTAATCTTTAATATAGGTGTAGTCTTCTTCTTTGAGGTTTTCTTTGCTAATGCGCCGGACTATTTCCGCGAAAATTTCATCTTTGAGATATTTGTCGAACCAACCTTTTTTGTTCAGCTTGTTTAAGGTTTTTTCCGCCAACTGAAACCACGATAAATATTTACTGTATTTTTCGTTTTTTACTATGTTTTTCTGAAATGCATAAATAAGCCTGTTCTGTTGAAGATAATTAAGTTTCCTAGTTTTATTGTCTAACATTTTCAGGTATTTTTCACGCTCGCTTAAAATTTCCAGTATGTTTTCGCTGCGCCACAGGTTTTTATTTCGGATAAAATCTATAATAACTTCCGGGGCCATTGTATAACTTACAAAATCATCGGTAAAACCAAATGTGTCATCAACCATCCAAATAAGTGTAATTACAGGTATAAGTTTATCATAATCCTTAATATCTCTCTTGCGTTGTTTGTCAAGGTCAATGGTTTTATCGGGTATTTTTTCCAGTTGCAGCACGGTGTTCATGGAATGATACATATAAAACCGTTTCACAATATCGGTCTTATACCATTGTTGCATGTCAATTATTACAAACGAACCGGCGATTTTACACCGGAAATCGAATTCAATGGCCGTGGCATTGTCCGTAATTTTGTGGTACGTCTGCAATAGTTCAATCTCTTGGATTTGAACGTCAAAAAAATCTTCGAGAAACCGTTTGGCAATGCGTTTGTCGGAAAATACTTTCCTGAAATACCGGTCGTAATTTAATGGCGCTAAGTACATAATATAAATTGTCGTTAAGTTTCGTCAAAAGTAAGGATTATTTCGGAAAATTACAAACTATACTTCGTATATGATAAATTTGTACGTTCTGATTTTTTAATTCAGTTATTGGTTTTATAGTTTTTAATCATGACGCTCAATTGTCCTTGTGGATGAAGCGTCTCCGCAGAGCTTCTACGCTCGCGGATTGAGGTCGCCTGACTTTCGTTTGTCCGCAGGACAACGAAACATCATATTATTATCAGCTCGTTCCTGATAGTAAGCTACCTGTTTATCCTTCTATTGCTGGTGGCCGATCTTTTCATTCTCAATTCTTTAAAATGGTAATAAAAAATATTCATGCGTTTGCCCTGATGTATAATTTTATTCCGTTTTTGTATAATATTATTTATTTCCTCATGGAAAACATAAAATATTGACAAAATCTTTATATATTTAAACCGTTAATTTTAAAATATTACGAATATGAAAATAACTAAATTTTTTAATATAATACACACGAGTCGTGTATTTATTATCGTATTTCCGTTAATAAGCTCGCTTATAGCAAATGCTCAGATTCGAAGCACTACGCCTGTGTATCCATATCCTATTGAGTTTGCTCAGCCCGATGGAACCACCCTTACTCTTCTGGCAAAAGGCGATTATGTTGTAAATTGGGGGAAAACAACTGATGGTTACACCATAATCAGAAATAATCAGGGTGCTTACGAATACGCAATACCTGATGAAGATGATAACATGACACCTTCGGGAATTTTGGCTCACAATTCATTGTTACGTAGCCAAGAAGAAACAACTTTTCTGGAGACGGTTTCCAAAGATTTATTTTTTTCCAAGATGCAAATCAAAATGCTCCGTGAAAACAGCAGTTACATTCACGGTAAAGCGCCTACCGATGTATTTCCCAGCACAGGTACATGTAATATGCTGATGATACTGGTTAATTTTAATAATACTACAACGACATATACCCAGACAAATTTTAATAATTATATGAATCAGGCGGGCTATAGCTATCAAAGCGCAACAGGGAGCTTTAAGGATTACTACCTGGATGATTCATATAATCTCCTTGTAATTAGTACAACAGTAGTAGGTTGGGTGACAGCGCCTAATGCTCACAATTATTACGGGCCTGATTCAAAATGGACCGAGCTTGCACGGGATGCAGTGGTTGCTGCAAATACTGCTAATCCGGGCTGGAATGATTGACGGCATCGCAGTAATTCATGAAGGGCCCGGACAGGAAGCTACTATGAATACGAATGATGTCTGGTCTCATACAGGCGACCTGAGCTACGATTTTACGATTAGTGTTGATGGAGTTTCTGCCGGTCCCTACACTATGCAACCTGAATTATTAAGCTCGACAACCAGCATGGTAACTATTGGAGTCATGGTGCATGAATTCGGACATAACCTGGGATTGCCCGATATGTATGCTACAGATTATAGTTCGGATGCAATAGGTGAGTGGGATCCAATGGCAAGCGGCTCATGGCTGAACAGCGGTCGAACCCCCTGCTTTCATAATGCATGGTCAAGGTATGTGCTTGGTTGGATTTATCCGGTAATTATTTCTTCACCTGCCGGGCTGCAGCTTAGAAATGCTCACGATTATGAGGATTGCTTCAGGATTAATACTACAACCGGCAGTGAGTATTTTCTTCTTGAAAACCGTCAGAATAATATTGCAGGTACATGGGACAGATATTTACCGGGTCATGGTATGCTGGCATATCATATTGACGGAAGCTATATTAATTCACACTGGGCTTCAAATTCTGTAAATAACGATCCAAGTCATCAGGGAGTAGATCTTGAAGAAGCAGATAATACATATACAACCAATAACGGAGGCGATGGCGGCGATCCTTTTCCAGGCACAAACAATAAAATCAATTTTACAGATAATACTACTCCGAATATGAAATCATGGGCCAATGCCAATACCGGCAAGCCTGTTACAAACATACAGGAAATTGATACATCAGAATATATCAATCTTATCATATTTGATTTCATGGGCGGAAATCCACCTGTTTTAACAACTAATTTTTATTCTGATGAACAATCAATAACTGTCGGCGGAAGTGTTAATTTTACAAGTTCTTCCACAACACCGGTAGGAACGACATTTACAAGTTTCCAATGGACATTTCAGGGTGGATCACCAGGTTCTTATTCCGGCGAAACGCCGCCGGCAATTACTTATAATTCGGTCGGAACCTATAATGTA
>JACQWN010000438.1 GCA_016209245.1 Bacteroidia bacterium | reverse complement strand
TTGATTTATATCAGGCATCAAGAAAAACTGATGTTAATGGACAAAAACGCAGAGCATTTGATTTTGATGAACAGAAATATTCCGGCGATGTTACTAATTGGAGCGTAGAAAAAAAACCTGATGGTATCAAAGTTGACAGAACTAAAGTCGGAACACGGGGTCCTATTCAAAACCGCGGTTCGTATATTATGAAGGATGTTATTAATGTCTATCCCGATACTCTTTGCTGGATGAGCGACTTTACCTATTCCTTTAACGACCCTATGACCAAAATGTATTTCTGGCATCCTTCATATGACCATTATCCAGTAGTCGGAGTTAATTGGAAACAAGCTACAGCTTTTTGTATCTGGAGAACACAACTATTAAATGGCACTTTGGCTAAATTCGGTGAAGTATTTGTCCAGGACTATCGTTTGCCTACCGAATCTGAATGGGAATATGCCGCAAGGGGCGGTTTACGAGAATCTATGTACCCATGGGGCGGTTATTATACACGTAACCCCACGGGTTGCTTTATCGCAAATTTCAAACCGCTTAGAGGTAACTATGCAGCCGATGGCGGCTACTATCCTATTATTGTCGCTGTCAACGAACCAAATGATTACGGCCTTTATGACATGGCCGGCAATGTATCTGAATGGACATCAAACTCTTTTGATGAAGCAGCATATATGTTTACCGACGACCTTAACCCTGATTATTGTTATACTGCCCTCCCTGATGACCCGCCCGCAAAAAAACGAAAAGTTATCAGAGGCGGCTCATGGAAGGATATCGCATATTTTTTACAATGCGGAACCAGAACTTATGAATATCAGGATACCGCAAAATCGTATATCGGTTTCAGATGTGTTCAGACATATCTGGGCCGTGAATACAACGATTCAGGCGGTTCTCAGATATATTAATTTAATTCGTTCTTTTAAATTTGTTTTATTAAGTCTTGTTTTTAACCCTTAAAATTTATTGAGTATGGGATTTAGCATTAACGAACTCGTTGAAGGTAAGGGCTATAAAAAATTTATGGCCAAACTTTACGGATGGGGCGCATCCATTGTTCTTGTCGGAGCTCTTTTTAAAATCCAGCACTGGCCTTTTGCAGGAGAGTTTCTAACAGTTGGCCTTAGCACCGAAGCAATTATCTTCTTTTTCTCCGCTTTTGAGCCCATCCACGAAGATATAGACTGGACACTGGTTTACCCTGAATTAGCAGGAATTGATATAGATGATGAAGATACACTTAGTAAAAAAGTATCCAAAAAATCCGCATTGGAAAAATTCGATTCCCTTCTGGAAAAAGGTGAAATTACACCGGATCTGTTCCAAAAATTAGGCAATGGACTTCGAAGTCTTAACACTACAACTGAAAAACTGCAGGATGTAGCCAGCGCAACTGTAGCAACTAATAACTATGTTGCAAACTTTGAAAAAGCATCGGAAAAAGTTAATTAATTCGCCGAATTTTATGGACAATCCAGCACAAAAGTCGGTCAATCTGCTGAAAAACTCTCATCTTCGTATGAGGCATCGGCAAATATAGTTGCAAAATCTGCATCCGATTATGCTCAATATCTGTCGGATAACAGCTCAAAAGTCGCTGAAAAAGTAATCCAATCGGCTGAAAAGCTTACCGAATCATATACTTCTTCAGCAGGTGTTATTATTAAATCAGCAACTGATTACGCTCAGCACCTTGCTGATAATAATTCAAAAATTACTGAAAAGGTAACACAATCAGCCGAACAACTTTCTGAATCGTATGCAAATTCAGCCGGCATTGTCACAAAATCAGTTTCAGATTATGCACAGCAACTTTCCAACAACAGTACAAAATTATCTGATGTTGTTACCGTATCGGGTGAAGAGCTCGCTAAACAATTTACAAAATCAGGCAAAGAAATAGTAACAAAAATTTCCGATTCAAGCAACGAGATTACTAAAACATTTGCTGCATCAAGCCAAGATCTGACAAAGCTTCTTTCTGAGAAAAGCTCTGAATTATCGGAAACTATTGTTAATTCAGGCACCAAGCTGTCGGATATCGCTTTGGAATCAGGGAAAAAATTAAGCGGGATCATGGAAAAAACAGGCGGAAATGTCACGGAATTAGTCTCCGCTTCCGCTGCCGAATTAGCTTCATCTTATAAAAAACTGTCTGATTCTATATCTAATGAATTATCTAAAGCTTCATCAGGTACAAATTCTTATTCCGACCAACTGGAAATGGCCACAAAAAACCTGACGGCGCTAAATACTGTTTATGAAATTCAATTGCAGGATGCAAACCAATACCTCGATTCTACTAAGGAATTATACGGCGGTTTGCATCACATGTTGGATAACCTTAATAAATCTATCGAAGATACGAAACGATACAGGGAAGAAGTATCAAAGCTGGGCAGCAACCTTGCCGCTTTGAATACTATATATGGAAATATGCTTACTGCTATGAATTATCATATAGAAAAACAGACATAAGAAGAAGTATTAACCAAAAAAAGAAAAAGTTATGGGTGGCGGTGTTATTGGACCAGGCAGATTGAGTCCTCGTCAAAAGATGATTAATCTTATGTACTTAGTGCTTACGGCGCTTCTGGCGCTAAATGTATCCAAAGACATCCTTGAAGCTTTTGTCAGGGTAAACAACAGTTTAATACAAACTAATATAAGTTTTACTGCTCAAAATGCAAAGCTATATGAAGAATTTGAAAAGCAGCTTGCTGTAAACCGCGCTAAAGTTAAACCATACTATGATGCTACCATTATTGCCAAACAATATACCCAGGAAATATATGACTCAATCACTGAACTGAAAAAGAGAATTATCGCTGTATGTGATAAACACAATCCTTCTGTTAAAGAAGAAAAAGACATGATAGAAGCTAAGCTTGCAAATGTCGCTCTTATTTCTGCAAAAGATAATTACGATGAACCTACCAGAATAATGGTAGGCGGAGGTAATGACCCATCTGTAGGAGATGCACGTAAACTTAAAATGAAGCTGGAAGATTATCGTAACAAATTATTAGAGCTAATTAAAAACCCCAATCTGTCGGTTTTAAACAGAGAAAAAATAATTCAGGATTTAGGCGATCTTGGATTAAAAACAAACGATCCAAAAGAAGAAGAGCTGAGCGAAGATGAGAAGAAAGATCCTGCATCAAGATGGTGGGAAACAAGAAATTTTTACCATAATGTTTCTATCGCTACTTTAACAATTCTGACAAATCTCCAGAACGATGTTAGAAATGCCGAAGCAAAAATTCTTAATACATTATTTAGTCAGATTTCGGCTGCCGATTTCAAATTCGACACCCTAGCCGGCAAAATTATCCCAAAATCAAGCTATATCATTCAGGGAGATAAATATGAGGCGGACATTTTTGTTGCCGCTTTCAGCACAACCGAAAATCCTCAAATCTTTGTGGGTGATGGCTATGATTCTGTAAAACAGGAATTAACCGGAAAAGTTGACTCAGTTCCGGTTCAGAGAGGAGTCGGTCGCTATGTTATCCCAGCCGGAGGCGTAGGTTTAAGAAAATTCTCAGCCCTGATAAAAGTAAAAAAACCCGGTGTGGATGGTTCACAACCCGACCATTGGAAATATTATCCGATTAAAAATGTTGAATACCGGGTTGCCCCGCCTATGGCAGTAGTATCTCCTACAAAAATGAATGTTTTATACCGTGGTATTGATAATCCCGTTTCAATTTCTGCCGCAGGTGTTTCGGCTGAAGATATTGTTGCATCTATATCAAATGGGACACTTGCTTCACAGGGTGGTGGAAATTTTATCGCCCGCCCCGGATCAGGTGATAAATCTTCTGTTTCTGTTTCTGCAAAAATGGGAAAAACTTCCAGACAAATGGGCCAACCTTTCGAATTCAGAGTCAAAGATGTACCCGACCCTGTTCCTACATTAATGATAAGAGACCCCGGTAAACCTGAACAAAAATTATCCGGTATCATAAAATTAAAACAACTTGGAAGTGCAAACTTAGATATCGTAGCCCTCCTTGAGAATTTCGCTTTCGATCTATCGTTCGTTATTACTAAATTCAAGCTTGTTATGCAAACCCCAGGAGGCGATTACGTTGAATATGAAGCTACAGGAAATAAATTTACTGCAAAACAAAAAGAAATGATGAAAGTTGCAAGAGCGAATCAGCGTATTTCTTTTGAGGGTATCAATGCCAAGGGGCCTGATGGAAAAAACAGATCACTTCCTAATATCGGCTATAAAGTAGTACCTTAAATATATTGTTATGAAAAAAATAGTAATTTATCTGTCCTTCCTCTCCGCTATAATCTCAATAAATGTGACCGGCGTTGTCAAAGCTCAGGTTCTTGACGGCATTTTCGTAAAAGAACATGTTCCCGAGAGGAAACCTATTCCTTATCATCATTTACGCGAAGCCGATATGATGTGGACTAAAAGAGTCTGGCGGGTAATTGATATGCAGCAAAAAATCAACCATCCGCTATATTACCCTACACAAATAGAGGAACTTAGCGGACGAATGAGCTTTATTAATCTTATTCTTCGTGCATGGAGAGGCGATTTTGCCAATTTATCAGATAATACAAATAATCGGCCTCTTAGACTTACTTTGTACGCTTTTGATGCTTTTACTGATGATTTTGCACAATTATCCGAAGCTACTGAAAAAGAAGTAATTAATAATATTAATCCTGATGCTATTGATACCCTGAATGTCAATAACCCTAATGCACCTGGAAGCCCTATGATTGATTGGTCAATAGTCTGGAGATCTACGCAACAGGTAAAAAAGCTCCGAATCAAAGAAGATTGGTATTTCGATAAGCAGAGAGCTAAGCTGGAAGTGAGAATCGTCGGAATTTGTCCGATTATTGAAAGAGATGATATTGACGCTCAAGGTAATATTATTGGAAAAAGACCATTCCCTATGTTTTGGATTTATTTCGATGAACTAAGACCATATCTTGCCAATCACGAAGTTTTTAATCCTTATAATGATGCCGAAAGAAGAACTTTCGACGATATTTTCTTTTACCGCCGTTTCGATAGTTTTATCATTCAGGAAACAAACGTTTTTAATGACCGTACTATTAATACTTTTAAGTCAGGACTTGATGCTCTGCTTGAATCCGAAAGAATCAAAGATTGGATATTTAAAGTTGAGCATGACCTGTGGGAATATTAATCCATATCATAAAAAGTGTAGAGACATGCCATGGCATGTCTCTACATTTTTTATCATGTCTCTACTTTTTTTATATAAATTTCTCTCCTTTTTCAAGCCGGACATCATTAACTATCTGCCTGATTTTCTGTTCATCTCTTTTCTTGCAGATAAGCAGCATATTATCCGATTCAACAACAATATAATCCTCCAAACCCTGAATTGTCACTAATTTATCATCAGGAACATTTATTATACAACCTCGTGTATCATAAGTAAGGACATTTTTCCCTTTAATGATATTCATATAGTCGTCTTTTTTCAGATTCTCATATAACGAACCCCATGTGCCAAGGTCAGACCATCCAAAATCTGAGCAGAGCACAAATACATTTTCCGCTTTTTCCATTATTCCGTAATCAATAGAAATATTTTTGCAATCGGAATAAACCCTGCTTATAAACTCTTTCTCTAACGGGGTGCTGTAAATATTAATTCCATCTTTAAATAAAGCATCAATTTCCGGCAAAAATTCTTCAAATGCATTAGTAATATCTTTTAATGTCCAGATAAAAATACCGGAATTCCAATAAAATTCACCGCTTTCAAAAAATACCTTTGCCAGTTCATAATTTGGTTTCTCAGTAAATGTTTTAACTTTAAAAAGGTTATCATAAATTTCAACAGATTCTTCGCTATCAATTTGAATATAACCGTACCCTGTCTCAATTCTGTGAGGTTTAATGCCTAATGTCACCAATGCATCATTTTTACCAACGAATTCAAGCCCTTTTTTTAATTCGGCGATAAACTCATTCTCTTTTAATATCAGATGGTCGGAAGGAGCTGTAACAATTAATGCATCGGGATTCTTTTTCATTATTTTATAATTCGCATATGCAATACACGGAGCGGTATTTCTTCTTGTCGGTTCAAGCAATATCTGATCAGTATCAATATCCGGAAGTTGAGTAGCCACTAAATCATAATAATCTGAATTAGTAACGATATAAATATTTTTAGATGGACAGATTTTTAACATTCTGTCATAAGTTTGTTGCAGTAAAGTTTTTCCCACACCAAGAATATCGAGAAACTGCTTAGGTTTTTCTGTGCGGCTTAAAGGCCAGAAACGGCTTCCGATGCCACCTGCCATTATGATGCTGAAAATATTTTTCTTCATATGTAATCTTTTTAAAAAAATTTTTACTCCCGCTGCAAATATATAATATTATACTATATACGGTGTAAATTTCTGCATCTTTCCCCCCTTCCCCCGTTCCTGTAACTAATTTTTGCAAATCTGATTTATTTGGATAAAACCAGCAACTATATTCTTACCTCAGCCAGCGGATGAATCAAATATATCCGTCCATTGCTTAAATCTCTACATTTATATCTTTTTCTAACTTTGCTCAGCTTAATAAACTTCCTTCCCGACATTAATGAAAAAATTGAATTTTCAGCAATATCTTTTAGCTTGATACTCTGATTCCCGGAGTATTTGCTGAGCAGTTCATCCAATTCTTCGCTATATGACTCGGAAGTGTAATTTTTTACAAAAAAACAATCAATTATTCCATGTTTTAAATCTTCAGGAAATATTTCCTTTTGAATCAAAAATTTGAGAATATGCTTATATTCATTAAACCATTCCGTTCCATGATGCTTAACATTATTCTTATATTTCTCCCAAACTTCAAGATGTGCAAATTCATGAGCCAAGGTCAGCAGAAATGGGTATGGATTCAGGTTTCCATTTATGGTTATTTTATGGCCATGTTTCTTATTAGGGGGATGATAATCGCCCATTTTGCTGCTTCTTGGAGGATTGATCTTAAGATATATATTATAGGTATAGATATATTCAAGCACAAAATTTATAGCCTTTTCCGGTAAATATCTCGCAAGTACTTGTATATCATCAGGATTGTTCAATATCTTGAAAAAAAATTAAAACTAAATTCAAAATCTTTATCAAAAAACGTTATTATTGTAAAACTTTATTTAGCGACAAAATTAACTATTAATAAAATCAAATATCATTCGTAATGCGATTATTTTTTCATTTCGGCCGATATTTCGCTTTAATGGCAAAGGCATTGGCAAAGCCGGAAAAGAAAAGAATTTATCTGAAGCAACTTATTATCGAGCTTGAAAACATTGGAATTAATTCAGTCGGTATTGTCGTGCTCATTTCAATATTTATAGGAGCAGTAATAACAATCCAGCTTGCTTATAATTTCGAAAATCCATTAATTCCGAAATATTTAATCGGTTTATCAGCCCGCGATATAATGATGCTCGAATTTTCATCTACTATGGTCGGCCTTATACTTGCCGGAAAAGTCGGGTCGAATATCGCATCCGAAATAGGAACAATGCGAATAACCGAACAAATTGATGCAATGGAAATGATGGGCGTCAATTCTGCCGGCTATTTAATTCTGCCTAAAGTCATAGCAGCCGTAATTTTTAATCCATTTCTTACAATCATCAGCATATTTGTCGGGATCGCAGGCGGATGGATGGTCTCGGTATTTACCAATGCTGTTACTCAACATGACTATTTATATGGAATTCATGCATATTTCTGTCCTTTTTACATTTCTCAGGCATTGATAAAAACAGTAGTATTTGCAATTATAATTACCTCGGTTCCCGCCTATCACGGATATTATGTCAGGGGAGGCGCACTCGAGGTCGGCAAAGCAAGCACACGTGCAGTAGTTTACAGCAGCATTCTTATTCTCCTTTTCAACCTTATTCTAACTCAATTATTACTTGGTAAATGATCGAGATAAAAAATATATATAAATCATTTGCCGGGAATCTCGTTTTGAATGACATATCCGCTACATTTGAACGAGGAAAAATTAACCAGATTATCGGGAGGAGCGGTTCCGGAAAAACTGTTTTGCTTAAAGCGATTGTCGGATTGCACGATATTAATAAAGGAGAAATTATTTATGATAATATTGTATTTACATCACTTAATTTCAAAGAAAAAAAAGAGATTCGAAAGCAAATCGGAATGGTATTTCAAGGTGGTGCCCTGTTTACTTCAGCTACTATTGAAGAAAACATAATATATCCCTTGAATATGTTCACAAAAATGACACTTAAGGAAAAAAAGGAGCGCGTAAATTTTTGTCTCGAACGTGTTAATATATTAAACGCCAATCAATTATATCCCACCGAAATCAGCGGCGGAATGCAAAAACGGGTTGCAATTGCCCGGGCAATTGTTCTTAATCCAAAATATCTTTTTTTCGATGAGCCTAATTCCGGCCTTGACCCAAAAACAGCAATACTGATTGACCAGCTTATTAAAGAAATAACCGATGAATACAAAACTATTACTATTATTAATACACATGATATGAATTCCATTATGGAAATCGGGGATAATATTGTATTCATACATGAAGGAAAAAAGTGGTGGCAAGGAAGCAAGCATGAAATATTCAACACGGAGAATAAAGAGCTTAATGATTTTGTATTCGCTTCACATCTGTTTCAGCGGGTTAGAAACGGAACAAACGGCTCGCACCGTTAAAATAAAAATTATGCTGCCAAGAATTAAAAAAATAATTTCAGTCGAACCATATCAAATTCTATGTTTATGGAATACTGGCGAAATCAGGTCAATTGACCTTTTTGCCCAACTAAAGGCATATACGAATAAACACAAAAGTCCGTATTTTGCTTTACTGGACAAGAATACTTTCAAACAGGTCAAATATGATGCTGTTTCACAAACAATTTATTGGGATAATCTTATCTCAATGATAGATGCCAATGACAACACAATACCTGCTGCTTTTGATTTTTGCCCCGATGTCCTGTATGAAATAAGCAAAATTGTTGCTGAATAAGTCAATTTGGCAGGTAACAAAAATTTGAAAATCAAAATGCTATCAAACCTGTCTCATTTTTTTCCGCAACATAAGCTCTGCATTGTAAAGGAAATTCAGGATACTCATCTATAAATTTTTGATATTTTGAAACTCTGAATTCGGAATAATCATATTTTATTTCTAACGCAAATCCTCTCTTATAATCTTTAATAATAACAAAATCTACCTCATTTCCATCAGCAGTTCTCCAAAATCTTATTTGTTCATAATCATATAATTGCCGTAATCTGATAAAAGCATAATTTTCAATCAGCATGCCCTTATCAAGCCGCTGACTTATAGGTATAAACTGATTAAGTAATATATTTCTCATCCCTAAATCATTAAAATAGACTTTTGGCATTTTGGTCAGTTCTTTCCTGATGTTCCTGTAAAAAGGACGAACAAGCCTGATATGAAAGCACTTTCTTAAAATATAAATATAATTTTCTATTGCTGTTACCGATAATTTTAAAGTATTGGCAAGCTCATTAACATTAAGCAGGGAACCGGTTTGTTGTGCTAAAATAGTAAATAAAAAATAGAACTTGTCTTCATTTTGGATATTACCTTCATAAATATCGCGCTTAAGAAATGAGGTATATAATTCTTTTAATAAAAATATTTTTTGTTGCTGATCACTTTGTAAAACGACAGCCGGATATCCTCCAAAAGTCAGATATTCGTTAAAAAATATTTCAATTTCCTTTCTCTTAAATGATATATAATTGGCTTGTTCAATGATTTGTTTCCATTCCTGAATTAATTCCTTTCCTTGTGTTTGAAATAAAAGATATTCTTCAAAATCAAGCGTATAAAGTTCAAAAATTCTTTTTCTCCCTGCTAGGGAATCCTTAAACTTTTTATCTATATAAAAAGCGCTGCTTCCCGTAGCAATTATTTTTATCCGCTCATAATATTTATCAAATATGTATTTCAGAAAATTCGATGGATCGTGCAGGTATTGAATTTCGTCAAATAGTACATATATTTTTTGATTTCCATATAATTTAATAAACTGAAAAATACTTTCAGGATGCTTGTTAAGTTCGTGAAGAAGTATGGGTTCTTCCAGACTTAATATATAAACATTTTTACTTTGAATTGATAATTCCTGGTAAACCTGATTTAATAAAGTGGTTTTCCCGGTTTGACGAGCACCTAAGATAATGGTAAATTCCTTCTGCTCAAGGTGATTCATTATTTCAGTAAAGAGTTTTCTTCTATAAGGTGTCATAATTTTAATTTTTGTAAAGATAATAATTATTTGTAAAATACAAATTATCGGATAATTTTCATTTCGCAAATGCAAATTATCGTAAACTTTTCCAAAGTTTGTGACTTTGGAAAAGCTTACTAATAGAAAACACTTACCAAAAATTGCGGAAAACCCTTAAAAATCAAGGCAACTAATTATATGAGATTTGCGTCTTCTTTTTACTATATAATATCTATAATTATTTAATGTCTGTTTTTAAAGTCGGCAGTCCACAGTCGGCAGTCAGCAAACAGTTGTTTCAATGTTTTATTTTATTGCCAACTGCTAACTGCCAATTGCCAACTTTAAAGACAAACACTAATTATGATGAATGTTAATCAAATTGTTATAAAAAATTTCTCTGACTGATGGAATATTTCGCAGGAATATTTAGCTTCGCACCCTTAATTTTTTGTATGACAGAGTATTTTATTCTTGTTTTTTTGAAACATTCCTGCCGGAAATACGTAAAAAATAATAAATATTAAACAAGGGAGGTATTATGAAACCCTTTACACGACTTCTGGCAGCCCTTTGTGGCATTATAATATTAACCTTTGCAACGAATGCACAGGAACGGTATTGGGTAGGCGGCACCGGCGACTGGAACGACCCGGGGCACTGGACTTATACGAGCGGAGGTGCTGGCGGAGCATCTGTACCGACTGAAAAAAATGATGTATATATTGATGAATTTTCGTTTGACGAAGATTATCAATATATAAATGTCACTTCCCCAATTTATTCTAACAATTTCAACTGGACTAATTCTATATCTACCGCCAAATTAGTTGCTTCAGAATCACCAATTTTCACAATTTCCGGTTCTATTAAAATTGCAGGTGATGCCCTTCTTGATTACTTCGGAAATATCGTTCTTTCCTCAAATAAAAAATCCAATACCATTAATATATCAGGGGTATCTTCAGCAAAAATTATTATTGATTCACGTTCCGGTGAATTTTCTTTATCGAACGATTTATATATTATTTCTGACTTGATATTTAAGCAAGGAGATTTTAACTCGGAAAATAAGACTATAACCTGCCAGAATCTTATTATAGACAAATCGAATTTACACAAAATTGATTTAAAAAAATCCCTTATTTATTATCAAACACTTGATATTCAAAATCAGAAGATTGTAATAGGGAAACCTGAATTTGTTCAGGATAAAGCTGCATTTTCTATCAGTTGTTCTTCGACAAATGAAACATGTTATGGAAAATGTGACGGGACAATTACTGTTAATCTTACTGCCGGAGCGCCGGTTTATCCTGTAATTATATATCTTTCAAGACCGGCCGCCTGTGGTGGTGGAATTACAAGTTATTCCACAATTTCATTTCCGTATGTGATTTCTAATGTTTGTGCATGTCAGATTCAATATTCTGTACGGGCAAGAGATAATAATGGAGCCGGTACCTGGTCAAATTGGTGTGTTCCTGCTCCAAGTGTAGTAGGTCCTGAAGAACCGAAAATTCAGGATACAACCATTACAAACCCATTATGCGGAGGAATTTGTGATGGTGAAATTTCAGTAGATGCTGTAAATGCAATGTACGATCCGAAACAATTTATTTGGTCTACTGGAAGCACTGATAGCCTCGCCACGAATCTATGCGTTGGTGTAGATTACACCGTTACTATTACGGATATTTATACATGCACTCTTGTACATACTTTCGTTCAATTGACCTCTCCTGGTGAATTAATTGTATCGAAAGATTCTACAATGGTTTTATGCAAAGGTGATTGTAATGGTGGTGCGACACTTACACCCTCCGGCGGTACATCGCCCTATACTTGTTTATGGTGGGATGGCGGCACTGATCTGAGCCGTTCTGATTTATGTGCTGGTACATTTTCCTTTACAGTTTCTGATGTAAATTCCTGCCAAAAAATTGACTCGGTCCAGATTACAGAACCTGCGCTTGCTTTGACAATTACACTTGATTTACAAAATAATATTACATGCCCCGGCGGAAACGATGGTGCTATTTTTATTACAGTAACAGGTGGTACCCCTACTTATAGTTATTTATGGAGTAATGCTGCATCAACACAGGATATCACAAACCTCCTCGCTGATACATATACGGTTACTGTCACTGATAATAACAATTGTACTGCAACCGCAACTTATACAATAACAGAACCCCCGCCTATCACTCTTACCGAAACTATAACAAACGTATCTTGTAATGGTTTATGCGACGGTGCAATAAGTATTGTTGTTAACGGTGGAACTCCTTCTTATAATTTTTCATGGTCGGGTCCTTCGTTTGCCTCAACATTGGAGGATATTTTGGGCTTATGCGCCGGCGATTATACTGTAACCGTAAAAGATGTTCAAAATTGCGAAGAAACTTTCGGGCCTTTTACTGTTACTGAACCCCCTTCAATGACAATTACTGCAGTCATTACCAATGTTCTTTGCTTCGGTGGATCAACCGGCGCCATTGATATAACAGTTAATGGCGGGACACCCGCTTATACTTATGACTGGAGCAACGACGGTCCTGAATCTCCTGACAATGATTTAGAAGATTTGAGTGGCGTAGGCGCCGGCTCTTATACTCTCACTGTTACCGATGCTAACGGATGCCAGACTACGAACGGTCCTCATAATGTGACACAACCCGCCTCTGCTTTGTCTGTTACCCTGGTCAGCATTACCAATGTCACTTGCTTTGGCGCTTCCACCGGCGCTGTGGATGTCACTGTTAGCGGTGGGACGCCTGTATATACATATCTTTGGTCAAACGGAGCTACTACTGTTGATTTAACTAATGTCGCAGCAGGTTCTTATACCCTGACTGTAACAGATGCTAACGGCTGCCAGACTACGAGCGGACC
>JACQWN010000437.1 GCA_016209245.1 Bacteroidia bacterium | reverse complement strand
TTTGAACACGTTTAATCAATGATGTCTTACCATATCTTCTGGGTGATACCAATACAACATTAGTGAAATTTATTGCATGCCTGACTAAATCATTTATTTCCTTTTCCCTGTTACAGAAATTCGCTTCCAAAGGTAGTGGTTTTAAATAGAATGGATTTTTCATTTTACTAATCATTGCTTAAATTATTTAATTGCAATTATTGTATTACAATAATTGCAATTAAATAACATATCTTTTTTTGATTGTTAATGCAGTATTACTGTTATTTGTCATTCATTTGGTTAATAAGTTTCATAATCGTTTCTTTATCAAGTTTTGTAAATTTCATAATTTTTTCAATCGGTTCGTTATCAAAGATCATTTCTTTTGCAATTTCAATTTTTTCTTTCTCATGTCCTTTTTTTTCAGCAAGGATTAATTTACCTTTTTCGTCCTGTCGCCTCATTCCGGCATAATCATAAGCTAACAATTCTTCTTTTGTCCAATTGTGCTGAGCGGCATTTTCATAAGCATATCTCAATCCTTCATCATCTATATTTTCCGGTATTATGTCTAAATTCGGTGCATTCTTTAAAAAATATGTCCACTTTTCTATTAATGTATTGAGTTCGCATAATGGTATATTAAATTTCAGCAGCTCTATAAAATTAAATTCAAGATCTTTTAATTCTTGTTTACCTGTTTTTTGATTGATTATTAAATGTCTTGTTAAATAATTTGTTCCATCGAAAAAGTCGAAATTAAGAATACCGATAAATATAACCTGATTTAATTTGGGGTAATCATCGCCTATATCAATTTGTGCAGAATATTGCTTGGCTGTATAGTACTGAACCCGTTTATCGAAACCGTCAGGTTCTTCTACTTGCATTTCAACAATATATGAAATATTACGTTCGTCTGTTGCCCGAATATCAAGTATCGAACTTTTTAAATCTTTTATTTCAGGTAATTGGAAAGGATTTTTAATCTCAACTTTTCTTATCAGCTTACCTTTTGTTAATTCAAGCACAGCATTTAGAAAGGAGATGAGAATTTCTTTTTTATTTTCATTTCCGAATATTTTGCGAAATGCTACATCATTTTTTATATCTACGAATTTCATTTTTGTATGTTTTGTGTTTCTAAATGCAAAATTAAAATAATATTTGAAAATCTCAATATTATATGATTTGAATTATTTAAATATTTCTGCAAGTCTGGTTTCAAGTGCTGCACCTCGTAAATCGCGGGCAATAATTTCACCTTGTTTATCAATAAGGAAATTTGCAGGGATAGCATTAACACCATAGAGCCGGGCCGGAGTTGATTGCCATTCTTTCAGGTCGCTGCCGTGCAGCCAATTACCAAGATTATCCATTCCAATGCCTTTAAGCCATGCATCTTTTGTCCCGTCGAGCGAGACCTGAAAAATTTCAAATCCCTTTTTGTGATATTTATTATACGCTGTGACGAGAAAAGGATTTTCCATTCTGCAAGGACGACACCAGCTAGCCCAAAAATCTAGTAGAACATAATTTCCCCGCAGCGATGATAATGTAATTATTTTGCCTGAAGGGTCAGGCAGAGAGAAATTGGGAGCTAAGCTATCAGAATTAATATTTTGAGGCTGCATCGCCTGAAGGTCAATCTTTCGTTTTGCCTCAATTATATTCGCATGTAGCATTTTAGTATGCTTTGAATCGGGATATTTCTTAGTCAGGCTGTCATCAACCATTTTGAAAAGTTCGTAATCGGTTTCCGGTGTAAGAACATAATTTCTGGCATCGAAAGAAACTGCAAGAGATGAAGGATGTTTTTTTACATATTCTATAAGATACTCTTTATGTTCTTTTAAAATGGTATTTGCCATAATATATTTTTGTAATTTTACAGAATCCGAATCTTCTTGAGTAGGAGGAGGAATGGTTTTAAGCCGGTAATAATTTTCAGCAAATTTGATTCGCATTTCGCTCAGCAGCTCAGCGTCGGCAGATCCTGAAACCCGGCAAGTGCCAAACAGGTCATTAACATCGGCTGTTATTTTAAGTCTATCGAGTGAATCAACAATAAGCAGCACAGGACTGTTAGGGTCGAAATATAAATTAAAAAAGTTGGGGGTGGTTGTCATTCCATTGAAACTAAAATTGCCTTCTTTATCAATAAAAGCGGAATCCTTTGTTTTTTTGTTATAGTTTTCGAGATATATCTTTTTCCCTGAAGCATTTTTAATTTGGCCTTCAAGGATGAAACCTTCCGGCTCGAAGTGGCAGGATACAAACATTAAAAGATTGAATATTATGAATATTATACATTGTAAAATTCCACTCTTTTTGAAGAATAATGATTTTTTCATTCTAAAATAAAATTTTTTAAAAAAAATAGTGTTACAAAATTACAAAAATAAATTTAAAATAAATTTTATGTCGCAAGTTGAATCTTTTGTATCTTTATTGCCATATCAATACTTAATAACCTGTTGTTTTTTACCATCTTTATAAATAATTTCCTTATATTTCGTTCCTTCAATGTCAAACTCCGACCATATACCGTCGTTCTCGCCCTGTAAATCGTATGATTCAACCCGCCAAACACCACCATTTTTATTAAAATAATGCCAAACACCTACTTTTATTATCCGGGTTTTTCCGGTTTCATCGTTTACCAGCGCTTGATAACCTATTTCCTTTAAATATCCTTTAGTGGTAAAACTCCTAATAATATTCGGATTATTTATTACCGGCGATTTATTAAAAATTTTAACTACCCGCCTATAATATGCTTCAAAAGAACTATCCTTTTCCGATATCTGTAATTCCGATCTGACGATAAAATATGCAGTGTCCTTTAGTATTGTAAGCTCTCTGATGTAAGAAGATATATTCTGTTTTTCAATAAATTTACCTGCTTTATCATAATTATCGGGATTTAAAAATAAATTAATTTTATCTTTTCTGGTTTGAGTGATACTATCTTGGTTTTGATTGTACCATTCACAATACTGCTCACTCTTAATAAACGATTCAATATTGTTTTCTTGAGAACGAACGAGACTATCTTTGTGTTGTTCGTACCATTGATTATACTCTTTAATTATATCCCGAATACTAAACTTTCTCTCCCCGATTTCTTCAGCCAATGTCTTATTCGCTCTAAAAAGAAGTTTGAACTCATTTATACAGTCATAAACACATAAATCCCTGATTGTATTATCGCCAATCTGCATCAAATATTTTATTGAAACCTTTGGAAACATGATAAAATAAGGGAAAAATGAAATGGGTACCCAAATAAGTTCCCAATAACAATACTCAAATACTTTTATATGTCCATTGGCTCGCAGTTTTAACCATATCTTCTTATCATTATAATAACATTGTGTAAAAGACAGGTCCTTATATTTATATCCATCCAGCGAGTCAACTGTATATTTATGCTTACAGCCTATCGAATCATAAAACTTAACAAAATCCTGGTTTGTAACATCATTCTTCCATATAATATAGCCATAAATAGTATCGAGGTTCATCGTTATTATATACCCGTTGGTTCTGTCGGCAAATCTTGGTTTGCATTTCTGGCAATATACACTACTCAAAGTTACTAGTACAAGTATTATAATAAATAATAATTTTTTCATATTTCATGTAAAAAATGTGCCTTTTTTAATATTTGATATTTTAATTTTATTCTTTTTTTTGTAATAGTATTTTTTCTTCAAATGTAAGTACGATATTTTTCATAATTTTTTCAAAATATTTATCAGGTTTATTGGCGATGGCATAATAAATAAATCTGTCCGGATCCTCCTCAATTCGTTTATTTATTTTTATTGCTTCATTAAGTATTTTTATTGTTGTATCATTTTTATAATTTATTAAAGCTGTGAAAAAATCATAAGACCAAAAACAAGGCATTTCTGCATATTTACAGTCTTCATGAATGTCTAATAAAAAATGGAGGAATTCAGGGCAAGGATATTCATTTATAACCTTTACAATTATGGCGCCACCTGTTTTATTCAAACAGCTATCAATAAATTTCACATCTTGTTTTTTTGATATCTTGCCAAGCCTATTAGGGCAAATTCATTTCTATTGCTTATTACCGCTTTTTTAACCATTTCGTAATACAACCTATTTGTATCTATTTTTTCCAATATGTATCGATTATAAAATAATGGATTACAGGAAGTGAATAAAATACTGTCTAAGATAGATATTTGTTGAACGGTCAAATAATCTATTGATCTTTCCAAAAGAAAACAATTTAAAGTTGTAGAGTTTGTTAGACATCCAAATCTATTTTCTAAAGTTTCAGTATTATTCAATTCGTTTAAAAGAAAATTAAATATTTTGTCAGATTTACGTTCCAGAAGCCCGATATAACAATATCCTTTAATATTAGCTTTGCCGGATAAAAATAGGTTTTCAAATCTTTTATATAATTTGTTGACATTATTTAATTTCGTAAGAATGTCAAATATAAATCTTTTTTTATTATTTTTCATAGTATTGAGGGTACTGTAATAAATAATTATCGTATATTTGCCCAAATATTGTTACTATTTAGATCATCATTTTATATCATAGATTATTTCACCGAAGTACGAATTAGTTACGAACTTACGAATTACGAATCCGTCAACATGCAAACATCTTCGTAATTCGTAAATTCATATTTTCTTTCGTACTTCGATGGGATAATAACTTCCATACCTAAATAGTTACTAAATATTAAAAAAATGGAAAAATTATATATAAAAGCGACACAAGAGACACCCGAAATCAATTTTGATTTAAACAACGCGTCTCAATTAATTTCAGGATTTTCTATTCCTGAGAATCCTGTTGGTTTTTATCAACCATTACAGCGATGGATTGAGAACTACTGCAAAGATCCCCTGCCTAAAATTATTATTGATATTAATCTTTTATATTTTAATACCGCTTCGGCCAAACAATTAGTTAAAATATTTTTAATCCTTGAAAAACTTACCCCAAGACATGAAGTATTAATTAATTGGTTTTATAAAACTGATGAACTTTCAGTTCTTTCTGCAGGGAAACGTTTTTCCGAACTGATTGCTTTGAAATTCGATTTTATTGAAATCAAAGATGAAGTCCCCTCTTAAAAATCATTCAGGTGAAAATTCATTATACAACGAAAAATACCGGTATCTTAAGGCCGGTTGTAACTGTAGGGACATTCGACGGGGTGCATTTAGGTCACCGAGCGGTAATCAGCGCACTTATCCGTATTGCTGATGAAGTAAATGGTGAAGCATCAGTACTTACATTT
Organism: Bacteroidia bacterium; assembly: GCA_016209245.1. Classification (GTDB taxonomy): domain Bacteria; phylum Bacteroidota; class Bacteroidia; order Bacteroidales; family BM523; genus JACQWN01. The sequence goes on along the minus strand of JACQWN010000437.1, from coordinate 4,397 downwards.
TGGCCACATCCTCGCCTGGTAGTTAATGCCGATAATAACGTAAAACTGCTTAATACTTTACAGGAAAAAATAAATATTCTTGAAAAAATTGGGATTGCCAACTTAATCATCGTTCCTTTTACTGTTGAATTTTCGAGGTTGAGTCCTCAGAAATTTGTAAATACTTACCTTGCCGATGATCTTAAAGTAAAAGAACTTGTATTCGGCTATGACCATTTCTTTGGCTATGAGCGAAAAGGGGGCTTTGATATTTTAAAGCAATTGGGCGATAAATTTGATTTTAGTGTACATAAAGAAGAAGCTTTGACATTTCAGAACAACAAAATCAGCTCGACTCAAATCAGAAAGCTTATTCTTAAAGGCGATATTATAACAGCAAATAATTTTCTCGGGTATAATTATTCAATTACCGGTTTAGTAAAAGATGGATATAAAATAGGCAGGGCAATAGGTTTCCCCACGGCCAATATCATTGTTCCTGATAAGGAAAAGCTGATTCCATGCAATGGCGTATATGCGGTAAAAGCTTTGCTCAATGACAGCTTATTTAATGGAATGTTAAATATTGGATATCGTCCGACAATAAATGATGTTGTAAAAGATATTAGCATTGAAGTGCATTTTATTAATTTTGACGGCGATTTATATAATAAAAAAATTGAAATAGAGTTTATTCGCAGAATCAGGGATGAGAAAAAGTTTGACAGTATTGATGAGCTGATAGAACAATTGTACAAGGACAGGGAAATTATTCAAAGAGAATAGTATTTTTGATTTATTTATTTTTATTAATGGACATAGAGACAAAAGAATCAGCATTAAAAAGAATCACTGAACTAGTTGAGACTTTTGATGAGCATTATGAAACATATCATAGAATAAATTATGATGAGGCAAAAACTCGCGGGACTTTCATCGAAGAATTTTTCAAAGCATTTGGTTGGGATGTTCATAATAAAGAGGGTGTTGACGAATCATACCGTGATGTAATTCCGGAAGATAAAATAAAAATAGAAGGCAGGACAAAAGCTCCCGATTATTGCTTTACTATCAGAGGACAAAAAAAATTCTTTGTTGAAGCGAAGAAACCATCCGTTAAAATCAAGACAGATAATGCTGCCGTTTTTCAATTAAGACGTTACGGCTATCACAAAAAACTTTCAATTTCTATCATTACAAACTTTGAAGAATTTGCTGTTTATGACTGCACGAAAAAACCTTTTTTGTACGATAAAACTTCTGTTGGAAGAATAAGATACATTTTTTACAAAGATTATTTAAAAGAGTTTGATTTTTTATGGAACACTTTTTCAAAAGAAAGTGTGCTTAAAGGTCGTTACGATAAGTTTGTAAAATCCGACACGGAAAAAAGAGGAACATCAACCATTGACGCTGATTTTCTTGTTTCACTAAACGAATGGCGCAAATATCTTGCAAAAAGCATTGCATGGAATAATCGCCGTCTGACACAGGAAGAAGTTCAGTATGCGGTTCAGCAAACAATTGACAGAATTATTTTTATGATTTTCTGCGAATACAAAAACATTGAACCGTTCGGAAACCTGAAACACGCAACAGAAAAAGGAAATCTTTACAAAAATTTATTTGAATTATTTAGTCACGCTGACCAGAAATACAATTCAGGGCTATTTGATTTTTACAAAGACAGGATTTCAGAAAAACTCACTATTGACAACAAAGTAATAAAAAACATCATTCTTGATTTATACTTGCCAAACAGCGAATATGATTTCGGCATCTTACCTGTTGAAGTTTTAGGAAATGCTTATGAGCAGTTTCTAGGAAAAATTATACGGATAACTCCTGGTCATATTGTAAAAATTGAAGATAAGCCCGAAGTAAAAAAAGTCGGAGGGGTTTATTACACACCGGAATATATTGTTGAATACATTGTAAGAAATACTGTCGGGAAAATTATTAAAGGAAAAAATCCGGCGCAAATCAGTAAAATAAAAATCGTTGATCCAGCCTGCGGAAGCGGCTCGTTTTTAATCTGTGCATATCAATATTTGTTGAACTATCACAGCGATTATTACATTAAAAACAGATTTCAGGAAAAAAGAATTAAAAGCAATCCGCTCACACCCGAAGGACGATTAACTACGGAAATAAAAAGAGAAATCCTGCTTAATAATATTTTTGGTGTTGACATTGACCAGCAAGCCGTTGAAGTAACCAAGTTAAGCTTGCTTTTAAAAGCAATGGAAGGTGAAACCGAAATCACCATAAAACGACAACTGCAACTTATCCACCAAAGAGTTTTGCCGAATATTGATGGAAATATTAAGTGCGGAAATTCTTTGATTGGTTATGATTTTAATGGAGATTTTCTTGAACTGGATAAAGAAGAAAGAAAAAATGTTGAAAAGAAGTTAAAATTTTTTAACTGGGAAGCTGCCTTTCCCGAAGTTTTCAAACAAGGCGGATTTGATGTAGTAATTGGTAATCCGCCCTACAGAACCCTTTTACTTGGGAAAAAACAAAAATCTGAGGATAATATTGTAGTGAATTACTACCAAGCGAAGTTTCCAAATTCATTTGAATACAAGGTGAATTTATTTGCTTTATTTATGGAAGAATCAACTGCCTTAATGAAAAAAGGAGGACTCTTTTCTTTTATTATTCCTAATACATTTTTTACAGCATATTCATTTAAGAATTTGCGGAAGTTTCTTTTAAAATCAGGTTGCCTGAAAATCGTGTATGATTTAAGATATAAAGTTTTTAGAAATGCTGAAATTGGTGGGAGTGGAATTTTTGTTTTCTCTAAAGGCGATAAGAGTAAAATTTTCTTTCAATTAACAGCAAATACGGAGAGTGAATTTAATTCTCTAAAGATTCAAAAAGTAAAATCATGCGATTTATTGTCTAATGTGGATTATCTATTAACCTCAGAAAATGAAGTCAATGCTATTCTAAAAAAAATAAAAAGAGTAAAGACCATTGAGTTAGGAAACATAACAAAAATATATCAGGGAATTATCACTGGTAATAATGATAAATTTCTATCAACTAATCCTTTAAATTCTAAATGGCAAAAAATATTGCGTGGAAAAGACATTAATCGTTATTATCTCAAATGGGATGGAATCTATGTTTATTATTATCCAAAGGAGTTATGGAGTAATACAGATTTAGGAATGTTCAATGTGAAAGAAAAAATAATTAGCCGTCAGACAAGCGATAGATTAATTGCTACAATTGATACACAAAAATATTTTACATTAGATAGTACGCATGTAATTCACTTATTGAATAATTCTTTTTCTTTGAAGTATCTACTTGCAATATTTAATTCCAAATTATTGAATTTTATTTATCAAAACAAAGTCAAAGAAAGTGGAAGAGTATTTGCTCAAGTAAAGGTTGTGAACTTAAAACCGTTACCGATTAGAGTAATTGACTTCAATTCTAAATCCGAAAAATTTCTTCACAATGAAATCGTAAAACATGTTGATAATCTTTTGCAACTGAACGAAGAAATCCGCAAGACAAAAATTCCTGCGCAGCACGAGCAAATTCAGAATCGCATTTCCTATTGTGAAAATCGTATTGACGAACTTGTATTTGACTTATATCGTTTATCAAAAAAAGATATAGAAACAATTAAAAACAATTTACATGGCTAAATGGGAAATAGACCGTTTAAATTACATCAAAGAAAAACCACAGGATTTCATTAATTATTGGATGAAATATTCTTATGCAAGACTGGGGCAAAAACTTGACATGATCAGGGAACAAAAGCAAATGGCTTTTGACCAAAAAAATGATTTATCTTTTAAATATCTTTATGAACTTGAAAACCTTATAATGGAGCTACGAATCAGAAAATCGGACGACGAAAACTGGGAAGCACCTGAAAAAAAAACGAGAAAAAAAAAGAATAAAAAGCAACAAACAAAAAAAATTCAATTCCACAAGGAGTCAATAGAAAACGTAATTTCAGAAGAAGCTACTGAAGAAAATTTTCAACAAAAAAACGAGCCGGAACAATTATCATTTAAATTTTGAAAAATGTATTGTTTTATCAACAAAAAAGAATTTATGTTTAATCTAAAATTTATACAATATGACAACTACCTTAAAAGAAAAAATGACATTTAAAGTTGCTGATATAGAATTAGCAGAATGGGGCAGGAAAGAGATTTTGCTAGCCGAGCATGAGATGCCCGGATTGATGGCTTTAAGGAGGAAATATAGTTCTCAAAAGCCTTTGAAAGGTGCAAGAATTTCAGGTTCTCTTCATATGACAATTCAAACTGCCGTATTGATTGAGACCCTGATGGAGCTTGGCGCCGAGGTACGGTGGGCCAGTTGTAATATTTTTTCAACACAGGATCATGCCGCTACCGATATAGAAAAAAAAGGAATAC
>JACQWN010000436.1 GCA_016209245.1 Bacteroidia bacterium | reverse complement strand
TATAATACAGCAAATTATGTAATGACCGTTTATTAAAAATGCAAAGGATTTTCATTAATAGTATTAGATTCTTTGCATTTTGATGTAGTGCTAACCTAAGTGTGCTTAATAGAAAAACAATTTTTATCACAAACCCAGCATACTCACCCCCTTCCCCTCTCTATGAATAGAGAGGGGCGATACATCCGTATTATTTGGAATATTGACGAATCTTTGTTATAATACGTCAGTATCATCCCCCTCTCTGCTCGTAGGGAACGAGGGGGTGAGTATGCTTCTTAAGTTAGCACTTATGGGCTTTAGCCCACTTTCTGACTTTTTCAGCAAACACTAATTATCAGATTAACACCACGATTTATCGCGGTGCTATGTTAATCACCCTGATAAATCAGGATGTTAATCTGATTTACCAAAGTAGCACTATATAGTTACAATTATTTATCAAAAATATTGTCCACAGTCCAGGCCTGGCTTTCTTTTGTAAACCACTGCTTACAAGTTGACCATATTTGTTTATACAATGTGGAATATTTGTATGCCTCAAGCTCTTTTTCCGATTTCCAAATACTATAGCTGAAAAAAATATTTTTATTTGTTTTATCATTCAATACTTCCCAATGTTCACAACCGTTAAATGCAAGCATGTGGTCACGGACCGATTCCATAAAGCTGACAAAATCGTCAATTTTTGAATCATGAACAGAAACTTTAACTATTCTGGTAATCATAAAATTTTATTCTGATATTTGATTTTGTATCGAGGTTGAGCAGCTCGGCAGCATTTCCGTTTTTTATAGCTATTTCAAGCAATCCGAGCGAATTGAAAATCACAAGAAGCTCGCCATCGGAAGTTTCATTGTATGATTTATTTATTTTGTTGATTTTGTAATAATTACTTTGTATGAATATTTCAAACCTCCTGTTTTTGCCTATTTGAGTAAAAAGGTCATTCGAGATATTGCTTATTGCATTCATATATGAATCAATATATATAATACTGCCGACAATAGTTGATTCCTCTATAGTCGGTAACATAGGAGCCACTTTAACAAGCTCTTCGGTCTCTTCGCGGAGATTATTAATATCACCGCCATGTGCAAGATGACACGCAGCTTTTGTAAGAATGGTTAATTCAGGAAAAGTTGAATAAGCAATACCATCATGTTTTTTATTTCCTTGTACTGAAATTCTTACAATTTTTTCAGGTTTATTATCAAACATTAGCCCGAATATTCCATTATCGTTCCCGACAAAATAATGCCCTTGATTCAACAATGCAATATTATAATATTCATCAGTAGGTTCACTTTTTATGCAAATTAAATGAACAGTCCCCGGCGGGTAAGAGAAATAACAATTTTTTAAAATAAATGCGGCCTGAAGGATATTATACTTCTGTATCTGATGCGAAATATCCACAATAGTTATATTTTTAAGCTTGCTGTAAATATTCCCTTTTATTGTCCCCAGATAATAATCATTATTTTTCCATTCCGTTGTTAAAGTAATAATAGGCATATCTTTTTTTTGCAACCTTCAAAAGTAATAATATTTTGAAAAAAAATTATTACTATCAGGTCAATATAATTTCATACGGATTATTCCATCGAAGTACGAATTTTTTACGAACCTACGAATTACGAATTTACAGATTGATAAATATTTACAATCTGATTGAACAACACACTATGTTTATCGTTCGTAATTCGTAAGTTCGTAGTTTTTTCGTACTTCGGTGGGATAATAACGTCCATACCTAAATAGTTACAAAAAATTATTATTCATTGACCTTCACCCTTATTCCTTGGGAATGAGATGCAAATTCAGGTGCATACATACACTGAACAGTTGTAATCCCGTTTGAAAAATCGCCTTTATGGCTGACACGCAGAGGATACTCAAAAATATATGTTCCTTTGGGAATGTATGAAATGAAAAAATTCGTAGCCGCATCTCTTGTACTTTCATAGTATCCAAGGCCATCCTGATATTTATATCTGGAAATAACATTTACCGGCTCAAAGCCCGCCGCTCTCATGTCTTTAAGATGAATATATTCCATGTCACGGTCAACACGAAGCTCGATACGGACAATAACTTTATCGCCTACTTTAAGACTAAGCTTTTCAGTTAATGGCTCAATAACTTTTCCGCTTGGTGTGAGCCGTTCAATGAATAATTTTTTAGCAAGCCGTAATGGCGTTTCATGAGGAGTAATTTTATCGAGCTGCTCAAAATATTGCCAATAAACAGCGCCCCATGCAATACCCTCATCTGCTTTTGCTACAGTAATATCGCCCATTTCAGGTTTAATCTCATTTTTATTCCATGATGTCTTAAAATAGCCAGTACCTGCTTCAATTTTTATATCATCCATTTTTTTGGGGTCAACCTGTATATTATCCAGATTAATTTGTACTAATTGTTCGCTTTCAAGCCACTGGTTGCCTTGCAGTAATAGTGCATACACAGCTTCAACTGTAGCTTTTGTAGTTTTCCAGTCCTGTGTTTGCTTTTGTTTTAAAAGCCAGATTTTCAGTTCATCAACGGCTTTTTGATTTTTGGCTACCTCATTATACAGCTCAATCATAAGGGCTTGCCGCTCGATTGGCGCCTCATACCAAAAGTAACCAACCGGCTCTTTCCAGTACATGCCCATTTCATCGGAGCTTATTGCATGTTCATTAAGAGATTTTATAAGATCATTAGGAATTTTTTGATTGCCTGACCGGTACAATGCCAAGGCAATCATACTCTGCAAATATTTACTTTCATTCAACCAGTATTTTTCCGCTTGTTTTTTATAGTAATCGAAGGCAACTTTGTTTTTTCCTTTAATTTCAATATCGCTGAAAAAGCTGCGGGCATATAAATAATGAATTTCAAGATTTCCTATGTGCTGTTCTTCCAATTCTTGAGCAGTATAATGCTTTTTGAGCCATTCATAATCTTCCCTGATACGGTCATCAAGGTACCCTGCCGCATTTTCAATCATGTTCCATATTTTTGAATCTGTTCTGATGTATTTTATGCCGAGATGGTCAAGATGCCCCATTCCGCAAACAATATGCTGTGTAATATATCTGCAATCGGGCATACCTGCAAACCAAGGCCAGCCGCCATTAGATGCTTGCCCGTCAATAAGTTTTTTCAAAGCGATTTCCTGCTCCGATGCCATCTTGTTTAAATCAAATAACAATCCGATTCTTTTTTTCCGTTCTTTTTCGTCCTGTGCATTCAGCACCCATGGTGTTTCTTCCAGCAATAAATTTTTTAGCTCCTGGTTCTTTTCCAGGTTGGAAAGGAGCGCCTTGGAATCAGGAGTGTTTCTCCATGAATCGAAAACCGCTTTTATCTTGGGACTTGAATTAGCAATAAATGAGGCAATTGAATTAGCATAATACCTGCTGAATACCTGCTCGTAACATTCATACGGATATTCAATAATATAAGGTAATGCCTGAACTGCATACCATGCAGGATTAGATGTGAACTCAAGCGTTAATTGCTGATGACGGAGTGTAGCGGAAGCTGATGAATTAATAAGCTTTTCAAATCTGAATTGTTTTGTTTGTTTTCCCCTTATTGGCAATGGCAGCGATTCAGTTACAAGCATCCTGTTCGAAAGCACAGGCAGTACATTTTCTTCACCGTCGGAAAATTTGTCTGATTTTGCAACTATTTTATAGTCCACCGCTTGAATTCCTTCCGGAATCGTCAGTTTCCACGAGACTATGGTATTTAAACCGGCTTTAACATTAAAATTTTTCCTGCTTTCCTCATTTGTAAGAATACCTTGAACGGGCTTCATAGTAATTGCATCGAAAAGCTCCAGTTGTGCTGTTCCCGACAAATCTTGAGCTGAAACATTGCTGATTTTTACCGGAAATTTGAGCAGGTCATTTTCACGAAAAAATCTTGGCGGGTTTGGAAGGAGCATCAATTCTTTTTGCGTAATCAGTTCATTTTCGGCCAGTCCGTATTCAAGATTTTTGGAATGTGCAAAGCCCAACATTTTCCATCGTGTAAGGGCTTCAGGTATTGTAAACTGGATAATTACCTCTCCTTCCTCGTTGGTCATAAGATGCGGGTAAAAGAAAGCGGTTTCGTTAAAATTTGTTCTTGCTTTAATACCTGATAAGTCGGCTTTTGCAGGTACTTCTTGTTTGCCGGGAGGAATAAATCCGACAGTTGCTGTAGTAGTTGTAATATCAACTGCTTTAACAGATGGAATGCTCATTTTTGCATCTTCGACTTCTGCGCCTGTTGTTTCAGAAGGAGGCGGCGGAGCTTCTTTTTCTGCTGATACAGCATAACGATGATATTTTCTGCCTTCCCCTTTAGATGTTGTTGCACCATAATAACCGCCATAATAATAGAATCCAAACCAATTAAAGCTGTTATAAGTTTGATATGGGAAGGGATAATACTGGTCAAAATCTCTTTTTAATGTGCTTGATGCAAGTGTTGTAAATGACTGTGTTTGCCAGTATCTGCTTGCAAAATACCTCTGATATATATCAAAATACCAGGTATTTTGTCTGAACTGGTCGAGTGAAGCATCATACATAGCAGCTACCATTTCTGCTGCAACTTTTTCTCCTTGCTTACCTTTAATTTTAATTTTCCATTGTTCCTTTTCACCAGGATATAATTTATTCCTGAATGTTTCAAATTCTATGTCTAATCGCTTATTTGAATAAGGCACTTCAATAATATCATAATGATTGTAGAAACGGTTGTCCCTGATAAAAGTAAAATGAACAGCAATATTTCCACGATACGATTCAATTACAGGTATCTGAATCGTCATTTGATTATTTGAAAGAGCAAGCCATTTCTTTTTTATGTTCGATTTCATAAAGTACTTTCACATTTTCAAGAGCCGAACCGAGCAGGTATTTTGCCGTTTCGCCAGGTTCACAAACATTGTCCAACACTGTAAACCAATCATTACATAGATATGGAACAGTTGAATCGTCAGTACCATATAATATAAAATAAATTCTGTTGTCAATGACATTTCCAAAAATATCAGATGAGCTTATTTCGGCAATATAACGCCCGCTTTTCCAATTTTTCAGGTCACCGATAATTAAATTCTTTTCTATACCCGTATTAAAATCTGTTTCTAAAACTTTTTCACCCTTTTTCATTTGCAGAGGGTCGGTTTCATTGTCATAAACATTACATGGATATTTATTATTCCATTCTTCTTTTGAATACAGAAATTTATCAGGATGGTTCATATAACCTTGTCTTTCACGTAACGGAGCGTCAGGCGTAATAAGACGGGATATGGTGATTTTTCCTTTAGCCGGGATAAATCGCCCGTTCAAATTTTTTGTTTCAATTTCAAATTTAGCAGGTACGGTTTTGTTTATTTTTTCAGCTATTTCGATGTTTACATCGAGAGCTGTATATCCAACCGTAATGTTACCTGAAGTACTTTGAGTTTCACCGTTAATATCAGTAACATCAATTGAAATTTCGTAGTTAAATGAAAGTTTATTATTTTTCTTTAACGACAGGTCTGGTACGGCTTTAAACTTAATTTTAAATTCTCCTTTTTCATCCGAGGCGGTAAGCCCGTTTGCGATTTCCACATTAGAATAAGGGATATCCCACCACCACCAACCGCGCCATATTGGCGTTCTGATGATACGATATGTAACATTTGCATCGGTAATAAAAGAACCTGAATATGATTTTGCAAAACCTTTCACCTCAACCGTATCATTTAACATGTAATTACCTTCAAAAGGCGATAATTCCACCTCAAACTTGGGTCGTTTATAATCTTCTACGGAAAAATACAAGCTTCCATATTTGTCGCCAATATGCATCTGGCCGTTGAGAAGTCCTGACGGTAATTGGAAAGTTCCGCTGAAAGTGCCATATTCATTACTTGTCAGATTTAGTGCAGATACTACTTGATAGTTTACATCATAAAGTGTGACTTCAGTATTAAAGCCCGCAGCAATTTTTTTATGAACACCATCGCTTTCGATTACTATACCTTTAAAATATATTGTTTGTCCGGGCCTGTAAATCGCCCTGTCGGCAAAGAAATATGTATTGTAAACAACTTTTGTTTCTGTCTCTCTGTGATATGAATAATAATTTTGATTGGTATTCAGATAATCACCGTTCTTTGAAAATTCAATATAATAGCTGTAATAATCGCTTTGGGCAGAGGCGGGAATAGAAATATAGCCGTCGTTATCGGTGAAGTACCGGTTTCCTTTTACATCTTTATATTCACGGTCGGAGTAATCATATTTTCTATAATATAATTGTGCCGATACACCGGGCAATGGTACTCCGGAAGTACGGTCAAATACTGTAAATTCATAAGAGCCGGTATCTGTTTGCCGTTGTATATAACTTATAGAAGTCACATTAAAAATATTATAAGTAACGATATTTTTTTCATAACTGAATTTAGGGTTATTTGCGACAAATAAAACATAAGTACCAATTGGAAGTCCATTGTTTAAAAAATCCAGCGAATGTTTGTTAAAATCGCTATCATCAGGAAGCGCCAGGGAAGTTTCAGAAATTTTTACTGATTCGTTAAGAAGTTTATCCAATAGCTCATAACCATATACTTTCCAAGTAATTTTATTTAGTTTGTCTCTGTCAATTGAAGCGATTCTGATATAAGCCGTTTGAATATTTCTATAACTCAGATTTGCTGTAAAAACTTTAGAGGGCTCTATATACGATTCCATTGAGACCTGTAAATCATGTTGTATAATTTCAGTTTGAAGATTTTTGCATTTTTCAGCAGCATTAGTTTCGGGGAACTTATTAATGACTTGAATGCATATCTCATTAGCTGTTTTTAAATCCCATTTATAAACCGAGGTTTCTGGCTGTAAAGTATTATATTTAGAAGCTCTGTTACTATAATATTTTGCGATTAAATATGAAATTTCGGAAGAAAAAGGAACATTTTGATATTTATTCTGAAGGGCTTGGATAGCTGATAAATAAAGCATGTCTTTAATATCATTCACCGATTGTTTATAAACGAACGATAATCTTTTAAGGTCGGCATCAATAAGTGCATCGGTATTATTATTCTGCAAACGGAACTTTAAAAGTTCCTGAAAGGTTTTAACAGCATAAAAATGAATAGAAAGGGTATCATCAGTATTTATGTTGAGTGCAGCGAATTTTGCAGCTTCATCAAAATAAAAATTTTCTTTTAATTCAAATTTATCGGCAGGCCGTGTAAGAGAAAGCTGGGTATCGGAGAAGAAATCAATAGCCCAATGTGCAAGAAAATCATATAAAGTCGGTCGCAGATTGGCCGGTTGATTGCCAGGTTGTATTATCTCTTCAAAAATCGTCAGGTGTGTCCGCTGAAGACTATCGGCATTTTCAAGCGACAGGCGGAAATGCTTTATCGCTTTATCTGCCAGCTTATCTAATGTCCATGTCTTAATATCATCCGACTGATAATTTATAGTTGTTGTACGCTGATAAAATCTCCATGAATTATTCTGGTAATACATCCAGTACATTTGAGCAAGCATAGAATGCATAATCGCTTTGACCGGAAATTTTGCATTTGGAATATCAGCTTCCAATTGTTTCAATAACGATTCAAAGGCGGATTCTTCAGTTGCATTAATATATTTCATTCTGAAAATAAATGCTTTGATGGTTTGTTCTGGATTATTTTCTGCCACAGATTGCTTGTAGATTTCGTTTACTACTTCAAGGGCTGATTTTGGAAGCGCAAGATTATCAAGCGAATCAACTTTTTTCCATTCCTTTTCGTATTTTTTCCCTTTGGGAAACTTAATA
>JACQWN010000435.1 GCA_016209245.1 Bacteroidia bacterium | reverse complement strand
TTTTAGTCAAGGGGCCAAAAGCAATTATTGATACAATGAAATATGTCGAAACACAAATTTTAAAAACAGGAATTATCAATAATACAATCAAAAAAAGCGTTCCTGTAAAAAAATATAATAATGTAAATTATTCTAAAAACAAAGTAACCGTGGAAATTCCTGTTGAAAAATACACTGAAGCATCAATGAAAATCCCAATCGAAGCTATCAATCAGCCGGATAATATACAACTGCAGGTAATTCCTCAGGAAATAACTGTTAATTACTTTGTGTGTCTTAGTTATTACGAAAGAATTTCGCCTGACGATTTCACTGCAATTATTGATTATAGCTCGATTAATAACTCCATTGGAAATCGTTTGGATGTCAAGTTGATAAAATTTCCGGAATTTATCGCTAATATTAAATATAAACCGAAATCTATAGACTATCTGATTGAAAAAAAATGATAAAAGTTGGTATTACCGGAGGCATTGGCAGCGGAAAAACAATTATTTGCGGAATATTCAGCCGTTTGGGAATACCTGTTTTCGATGCTGATACCGAGGCGAAGAAACTTTATAATTCCGATGCTGATATCCGGGGAAAAATGCTCGAATTATTCGGGAAGGATATTTATCTTGGAAATGAAATTGACCGAAAAAAATTAGCGGGAATAATATTTAATGATAAGAACGCTTTGATAGCTCTTAATTCACTCTTACATCCTCTGGTTAAAAGAAATTTTAATTTTTGGCTCGATAGACAATCGAATGTTGCCTATGTCATTAAAGAGGCGGCATTGCTCTTTGAAAGTGGTTCTTATGAAGATCTTAACTTGCTCATATTAGTCAGCGCTCCTGAGGAGGTTCGGCTCAGGCGTGTTTTACAACGCGATGGTACTAATAAAGAAGCTGTGTTAAGAATAATGAAAAATCAATTGACTGATGAAGAAAAAAAAGATCTTCCTCAGGTATTGCGGATTGACAGTTTAATACGATGTAAACATGAAACGGGGTAAACCTGTCAAGCTGAAAGCATGATTATTGCATAAAGTTGGTCTCGCATTAGACGAGAGCAAAAAGCGGTTGACAAGGTGAAGCAACCCCGCAAACTATTAGAGCGTATAGCAAAGAACCTGATAATCGTAAGATAATAAATTATAGGAAATGGAAATTTATTAAGCACAAAATGAATGAATTATTAACAAGCAATTGAATTGAAAACAATCTTTAAAATATTATTTCTTCTTTTATCGCTTAGAGCATACTCACAAAAAGCATTTGAAACTAAACCCAAAGTTGAGTTTGATTATTTTACAAAATTTGATACTTACACGGCTAAGCATGGACTAAGCAATAATTATGTTAAAGCCATAACACAGGACAATATTGGATTTATGTGGTTCGGTACGAATGATGGTTTGAATCGTTTTGATGGTTATGAATTTAAAGTTTACAAAAATATTCCAAATGATGAAAACTCGTTGTCGGATAATGTCATAACATGCCTTGCTGTTGATATTTACGATAATTTATGGGTTGGAACAATAAATGGTTTAAATAAATTTAATAAGAATACAAATACTTTTTCCCGATATATGTATTCTGACTCAATAGAAAACACTATTGCAAATAATTGGGTGAGAGCATTATATGCTGACCGAGAAGGATTTCTGTTCATTGAAACTACTGATGGTACTTTTCATAAATACGATATTAAAAAAAACCATTATAAATATTTTAAACACAGTGGAGGGATAAGTGAAATATACCCTATGCATCAGATCTATGAGGATAATAACGGAATTATCTGGATTGGTGGTTCTAATACGAGAGGTCTTATTAAGTTTGATAAGAAAAAGGAAATAATAACTGAACATATATATGAAAAAATAGGTGGATTTAGCAGTTTTTTGGAGGACAAGTCCGGAAATTTCTATCTCGGAAATCATTGGGGTACAATTCATCTTCTTAATAAAACGAACTTTCAATTAAAAGAAATTCCGCTTGTTTCAATATATAGTATAATTGAGGATAATACAGGGAATATATGGTTTGGCGGATATGGTTCCGGTGCCATAAAATATGAAGTAGAAAATAATAAAATGACCATATATAAGCATCTTTCCGAAAATTGTTTTTCTATATTGGACAATCAGATTCTGAAAATTTATCAGGATAAATCAGGAGTTATATGGTTTGGAACAAAGCAGGGAATCAGTAAGTTGAGTTATTATAAATACAAATTCAAACACTTTTTTCATATTGCTAACTTAGACAAAAGTATATCCTCAAACAGAATTTCCTGTGCTGTTGAGGACAATGACAGTATCATCTGGTTTGGAACTATTGATAATGGACTTGATAAATTTAATCGCAATTCAGGTATTTTTACAAATTATAAATATAATATAACCGACATAACAAGCATTGGGTCAAATAGAATTACAGGGTTGGCCTTGGATAAAAAAAGTGACTATTTATGGATAAGCTTATGGAACGGTTATTTCCGGGTGGGTGGAGCTTTAAATAGAATGGATAAGAAAAAAGAAGTATTTTCAAGATATAATATAGCAGGAGACCATTGGTTGTCGGGAGTTATTTGTGATAAAAATAATAATATCTGGACATTATCATGGTGTGGAGGTCCAATATTATTTGATAAAGAAAAAGGACAACCCACATTGGTGCATTTCTGGAAAAACACAATACCATTTGGCAATATTAATAAATTGATAATTGATAAGAACAACATACTTTGGTGGGGCGGTGGTTTTTATGATATTGATTCAAATCAATTCTATAATTTTGCTATAAATTATAAAAGTGATGATGAAAATCTCAATAGATATTATGAATATTACTTAAACAAATGTAAAAGTGTTCCAAATAATATTATTGTTGATAACCCTCCATATCATATATCAAATCTAATTTCGATAAACGATGACGAGAAGGATAATAAATGGTATTGCTATGATAATGGAACAATAGCAAAATTTTTTTCTGACAAAAAACATTTTGAATTTTTCTCACTCGGAGAAAATATTAAATGTGCTTGTCTTCAAAAATACTATAATAATTTGTGGATTGGAACCAATACGTCTTTGAAAATTTTTAATACACAAACAAAAGAAGCTAAAAATGAGCTGAAGCTAGAAAATATAAATACACTATTTGAGGATAATAAAAACATGATTTGGATAGGTACAGACAGCGCTATTTATTTATATAATATTGCCACAAAAAAGTTAAATATTGTTCAAAAGAATATAACGTGTAATCTGATATTTCCTTATGACAATGAAAATATCTGGATAGCTGGTAAGAATACTCTATTTGAAGGGAATATCAATACATATGAAATTAATCCAATGAGAGAAGTTGTTTTTAAAAACATAAAAAGTGAAATTTCAATTTACTGCATATATCCCGACACTAGTAGTAATATCTGGTTGGGAACAAACATAGGATTATTTTTTTATAATACAAAGGGCAAAAAAGTGACAGAATATAAACATGACGATAAAAATCAATTTAGCATTATTAGTAACACAGTATTTACTATTGATGCAGATGAACAAAATAATATATGGCTTGGAACAGATAAAGGATTAAGCAGATTTGACATCAAAAAACAAATATTTATCAATTATAACTATGTCAGTCAAAACAGTTTAACACATGCATGCACAATTTGCGCATTTGAAGACGAGAAGGGATATTTTTGGCTTGGTTCTTCTCACGAAGGAGGATTAAGTAAAGTTGATGTAAAAAAGCAAACCATTGAACAGTTCTATTTCCAATCTTACGACTCAACCGGCCTGTCGCATAAAAATGCTACTTGTATTTTTCAGGATAGTAAAGGAATAATATGGGTTGGTACTGAAAACGGCTTAAACAAATTAAATGAAAATCTAAAAAACTTTACGCATTACACTACAAAAAATGGATTTCCGGATAATTCAATTTGCGGTATTTTAGAGGATGATCATTATAATTTATGGATTAGCACGAATAAAGGATTGGCCAAATTCAACCCATTGAATGAATCGTTGACTGTTTATACATATATGGATGGACTGCAGGACGATGAATTTTCAAACGCCTGTTGTAAACTTTATACAGGTGAAATGCTTTTTGCCGGTTATAATGGTTTTAATATTTTTCACCCGGATAGTATTTTCTTGAACAAATATAAACCTACGGTTTATCTTACAAAAATCCAAATAAATGATTTTGTGATTAATAATATCTATTGTTTAGAAAAGCTAAGTTTACCTTATTCGCAAAACAACTTATTATTCGAATTTTCCGCTTTCGAATATAATTTTCCTGAACAATGCAAGTATAAATACAAGCTTGACGGGTTTGATAAAGATTGGATTAATTCTGATGCTTCAATGCGCGTTGCAAAGTACACAAACATCCCAGAAGGTAACTATACATTTAGAGTGAAAGCTGCTAATAATGATAATCTTTGGAGTGACGATGAATATGTATTGTCAATAACCATAGCTCCTCCTTGGTGGAGAACATGGTTGTTTAGAATTTCAGTACTTGTTTTTGGTGTTAGTGCTATCATTCTCTACATTAAGTGGCGTGAACGGAAATTAAAAAAGGAGAAAGAAATTTTAGAAAAAATTGTGAATGAGAGGACTCAACAGCTTCGGGAAGCCAATGAGGAATTAAACCAGCAAAATGAGGAAATAACAGCTCAGCGTGATATGATATTAGGGCAGAACGAAGAATTGCAGCAACAAAAAGAAGAAATTGAAGTTCAACGTGATGAAATTGCCTGCCATCGGGATACTGTCGTCAATCAGAAAAAAGAAATTGAAGCTTCTATACGTTATGCAAAAAGAATACAGACAGCAGTTTTACCAACTGAAAAATATGCTGATTCTATTTTGGGTGAACATTTTATAATTTTCCATCCTAAAGACGTGGTATCAGGTGATTTTTACTGGGCAACACAAGTAAATAAATGGCTTATCGTAACTGTAACCGATTGTACCGGACATGGCGTACCGGGTGCTTTTATGAGTATGTTAGCGGTATCATTTCTTAACGAGATTATACGTAAGAAAGAGGTAACAAATGCCGCTATGGTGTTGAATTATCTTCGTACTTATATTATAGAAGCGCTCCAACAAACGGGTGAAGAAGGAACTCAGAAAGATGGAATGGACATGAGTCTGGCAGCAATAAACATCGAAACAAAACAATGCCAGTGGGCTGGTGCCAATAATCCTTTATGGATTATTCGAAATCCTGACCCACAAGGTCAGATTGTTAGTGACGGGGTGACTGGTAGTCACGGGGTTATTAGTGGCACAATGCCTGCAAGTCACCCCGGCACTAATACAGAAAGTGGCCTTGCGAGCCAGGTCATCGAAATAATACCTGATAAAATGCCGGTTGCAGTTCACTTAAAGATGGATAATTTTACTAATCACGAAATAAAATTAAGTACAGGCGACAAGTTATATCTTTTTTCCGATGGTTATCATGACCAATTCGGAGGACCAAACAGTAAAAAGTTTAAGTATTCAGCTTTCAAAAAACTAATCGCTGAAACATCTGGTCTTTCTATGAAAGAACAAGGAGAAAAAATTGAATTAGCTTTAGAAAATTGGATGAATTATAATGGACAGAAATACGAACAAATTGATGATATAACAGTGGTAGGATTAAAAATTTAGTTACAATTTTTTCTCGTTTTTAGATTATAATATCATAATAATGAAATTCGGTAAATGGATTGGCGGCGGTCTTGGATGGGTTCTGGGAGGACCTATCGGCGCTTTACTCGGTTTTGCTATCGGCTCATTTCTTGATGGCGCAACTCAGGCAAAACAATTAACCGTGACGACTCAGGGTGATTTTACAGTCAGCTTGATGGTACTGATTGCTGCAGTTATGAAAGCTGATGGCAAAGTGCTTAAATCGGAGCTGGATTATGTTAAAAATTACCTTTCCCGCTCTTTCGGGTCAGAAGTTACAAGAGAGCTGTTAATTATTCTCCGGAAAATATTGGAACAAGAGATACCTGTCGAAGATGTAAGCCATCAAATCAAAGCCAATATGGATTATGCATCCCGGTTGCAACTGCTTCATTTTTTGTATGGTATTTCAAGAACCGATAAAGAAATACATCCGCTTGAAATACATATTATTGAAATAATAGCTAATAATATTGGAATTACAAGAGAAGATCAGGTATCTATCCGTTCAATGTTTATTGATGAAACCGATTCATCTTATAAAATTTTAGA
>JACQWN010000434.1 GCA_016209245.1 Bacteroidia bacterium | reverse complement strand
GAGGAATCTCATAGCTATTAACAACAACATGTTTATAAATTATTTATTTTATATAAATTATTTATTATAAATGTTATATCTTTGTAAAAATGTTGTATCTTTGTAAAAATATTGTATTTTTTGAACTATTGTGTTTAAGATAATAAATAAAGAAATGAAAAATCTATTAATCATCATATTGATTATTAATGCATTTCTCAATATTTGTTATTCACAGTCAAATATTAAGTCTAAATTCATTGATGCGGAATTCGATTTTTTATATGAAGAATACGATAAAGCCCTTTCCAAATATTTATATCTATATAATAGAGATTCACTCAACGCGAATGTATGTTACAGGATCGGATTATGTTATCTGAACTTACCGGAAAAAACAAAAGCCATACCTTTTCTTGAAAAAGCCATACAGAAAATAACCGATGATTATAGAGAAGGCTCTTATAGCGAAATAAACGCTCCGGTTGATGCATTTCTTTACTTAGGTCATGCTTATAGAATTGATAATCGGTTTGATAAGGCCATAGAATCATTCAATAAATATAAAATCAATCTAAAGGTTGAAGATGTTTATGATATTGAATTAGCAGAGCATGAAATAGAAAAATGCCGTAATGCCAAAAAATACTTGATATCTCCATTAACTGTTGGGTTTAAGAATCTTAAGCTGCCGATAAATGATGAGCTTAATAATTCATGGGTATGTATTACGCCTGATGAAAAGAATTTAGTTTATACTACAAGCAAAGCAAAGGATGTAATATTTTATTGTGAATGGATTGGCGATACCAGATGGTCGGCTCCTATAAATATTTCGTTTAGTATTAAATCAACCGGTTTTTTTAAAAGTGTAAATTTATCACACAATGGAAATAATTTGCTCCTCTATACCGGTGATAATGAAAGCGGCGATATATATATATGTGAAAAGAAAAATAATAAATGGCAGCCAATGAAAGAATTTCCCAAAGCAATAAATTCAAAATATAAAGAATCAGGCGCCTGTCTTTCACCCGATGGAAATAAGCTTTATTTTTCAAGTGCCCGGCCGGGAGGCAGCGGCGGATTCGATTTATATATATCAACATTTTCCAAAGGAACATGGTCAGCCCCTGTTAATCTTGGCCCAACAATTAATACAAAATATAATGAAGATATGCCATACCTGATGCCTGATAATATCACTTTATATTTCTCTTCAGAGGGTCATGATAATCTAGGCGGTTATGATATATTTTACAGCAAAAAAATTGACGAGGAATGGTCAACACCTCTTAATGCTGGCTATCCGATTAGCACCCCAGGTGATGATATTTATTTTAAGCCAATAAAAAATGGCGAAGCGGCTTATGTTGTAAAATATGATACCTCCGGTTATGGCGGACTGGATATTTTCAGCATGACAATCGCCCCTCCAAAAAAAGTTTATACTGTTGAAATGCAGGGTCTGCTTGCAAATAATGAAGACAGTGTCGTATATGAAAAAAAACAACTTTTTTCAAGCGATTCTACAATTGAAATACAAAAATTAATTGCTAAAGCTGATTCACAAAATGTAAAAGAAAAAT
Source organism: Bacteroidia bacterium (assembly GCA_016209245.1). Classification (GTDB taxonomy): domain Bacteria; phylum Bacteroidota; class Bacteroidia; order Bacteroidales; family BM523; genus JACQWN01. Next base: position 11,160 of record JACQWN010000434.1, on the reverse strand, counting down.
TATCATTACCTGTCGATTCTGCCATAAAAATAACTTCAGATAGTACATATCTTGCACAAACTCAGGAAAAGGCCTAATATTCCATCAGGCGCCTATTCTTTTAAAACTATTCCCGGAAATTATGAACTAATATTTGCCGGAGATTTATATGAGCCAAATATTGAATATGTATCTGTTCCCTCAACTTATAATTTACCTGATATAATTGTTAATGGTTTGTTAATACCAAAAGAAGTCAGCTCGGGTGAATATTATATTATCCGTAATATTTATTTCGATTTTAATTCTTATGAACCTTCAAGGGAAGCTAAAATTGAGCTTGAAAAACTTAATAAGCTGATATCTGAAAATCCAAGTTTATTTCTTGAAATAATCGGGCATACCGATTCAAAGGGCAGCGTTCAGTATAATAAAGAACTTTCAATTAAAAGAGCCCGTTCTGTATTTGAATATCTAATTGATATAGGGGTTGATAACAAGTTATTCATAGGAAAAGGCGTGGGAGCTACAGAAAGTGTTGCATTCAACACAAATCCAGACGGATCAGATAATCCCGAAACTTATCACAGAAGATAATAAACGAACTAAATATTCGGTTCAGATTAAAACTCTCCGTAAAGAAATTGATCCCACATCGTTTACAGGACTGCAAAGTGTCGAAAAGTTCAAATGCTCAGATGGCTTTTTCAGATATATTTATGGCGATTTTAATACTTATAAGGAAGCCAAAGAAGGGCTCGTTAAAGCTATTGAAAAGGGTTATACCGACGCATATATTATCAATAAGGATGTTCTGAAAAAAATGGAAAAAGAGGAAAAAGATATATTAAATAAGGAAGAAGAAATTAAAAAGCAGCAAACACTTGCACATAAAGATTCAATTTCCGGCTCAATATATGTGCTCCAAATTTCTACTTCAATAAACCTTATTGATACAAAGGAATTTAAAAATATTGACCAAAGCAAAATTATTGTTTACAAAGGAAAAGATAAATATTACAGATATACATTCGGAGAATTTGATGGTTTTTCTGCTGCAAAAATTCAATGGAATGAATTAAGACAAATACCCGAATACTGTGATGCTTTTATTGTAAATAAAGATTATTATAAGGAGCTTTCTGTTGTCACACCTCGAAAATGATACGATCCGGCTAAGAGCTTTGGAACCATCTGATTTAGATTTGCTGTATCAATGGGAAAACGATTCTTCAATATGGATGGTGAGTAACACCCCCGCCCCTTTTTCTAAATATATTTTATCAAAATATATCAAAAATTCCGCACAGGATATTTACCAGGCAAAGCAACTGAGATTGATGCTCGATATCAAAAAACCTGATAATTTACAATGCAGCACTATCGGAATAATTGATATTTTCGATTTCGACTTTTTTCATTTGAGGGCAGGAATAGGTATAATCATTTCCGACAAAAAAAGCAGAAATAAAGGTTATGCAGGTAAAGCGCTAAAGCTGCTCATTGATTATGCTTTTAATTTTCTCCACCTGCACCAACTATTTTGTAATATTACAATTGATAATCATACGAGCCTCAGATTATTTCAAAAATATGGATTCCGGATAACCGGTAAAAAATTACAATGGATTAGAAATCAAAATACATGGCTCGATGAATATATTTTACAACTTATTAACAAATAGCCATATTTTTTTAACTAAATAATTAGTTATTTTTTTAATTGTTATGTTTGTTGTTATAAAACATGCATGGTTTAAAAAATTGCAACGTCAGAATAAAAATATATAATAAATTGAAAACTTATCAAATACAAAATACTGCCTTAAATCTTACTGAAAATGTATCATTTTGTCAAGATAATCTTTATTCAGAGTCTAATATAAATTATTTCAATTATTTAGGAAATATTTTATCAATAAGTGAAAAGTATTTAGAACAAACTTTCAATTATGATGATTTAAAAGAATTTTATACAAAAATAAAATATATTGAAGATATTTCTGATAAGTTCATTGTTGTAGAAGAATTTATTAAACAATATATTCATTTTACAAAGGAAACTTACCAAAAAACGTATAAAAGAAGTGCTAAAAAATTATGTGAATTTATTCAGCAAAATGATAGTTCAATTAAAATTATTTGGGGAGATGCATATAATGTTCTTAAATCAATAGACAATGAAAGTGTACATTTAATGGTTACATCACCTCCCTATTACAATGCTCGGGATTATTCAACATGGGTAAACATAAATGAATACTTAAAAGATATGCGAAATATAATTGAGGAGGCATACAGAGTATTAGATAATCATAGAGTTTTTGTATTTAATGTTGGTGATATTTTTGACAACGACAATATTTATACAAAATCTGTATGGGGTAAAAGACGATTACCTTTAGGAGCATATTTTATTAAAATTTTTGAAGAAGCAGGATTTACTTTTGTTGACGATTTTATGTGGGACAAAGGAGAAGTTCAAAGCGAGAGAAATAAAAATGGCAGCACTCCTTATCCTTTTTATCAATATCCTATGAATTGTTATGAACATATTTTAATATTTCATAAACATCGGCTTGATAAAACTCGTTACCCTTGCCCAGTTTGTGGAACTTTAAAGGTAAATGGTAATACTCAATCAGAAATTGGTATTCAAAGCTGGGAATGTAAAAACGAAAAATGTTTTGTTCGTAGTAAAAGTAATCGTGGAAAAAGATTTTCGCTAAAATCAATTATTACGCAAGCTGGCCAGATAGAAAATAATAAAATAGATCATAATATTATTAAAAAATGGCGTAGAGATGTTATGAAGTTTACACCTGTTATAAAAATTAATAGTAAAGGAGAAAATACACTTGGACATACAGCACCATTTCCTGAAGATATTCCTGAAATGGCTATTAATTTCTTTTCTTATCCTAACGAAATTGTTTTAGATCCTTTTGCCGGTAGTTTTACATCAGCAATTGTTGCAAATAAACTGGGAAGAAAAGGAGTAGGAATAGAACTTAATAAAAATAAATTTCGAAAAGCGATTTTAACCAATATACACAAAAAGATAGGTTTTTTTGCAGATATTAAAGAATTTGATTTTTAATTATGGCAAAAAAAATAAAAATACCCGGTCTTTCTGAAAAATTAGATGCAAAAACCGTATCAGAGCTAAGTGAAAAACATTTTTCACGTTATGGCGAATTTTTAGTTTCATTTGAATTATCTAAACATGGATGGAATGTTTATACCCCTGTATACGACGAATATATTGATATTCTTATTCATAAATACTATTGTAAAGTTTGCAAAAAACTTTGGAATCATACACCAGAATTGATATGTAAACAATGCGGAAAAGATTTTACCAAGACACAAAAAAATAAAATTCAAACAGGTGTTTGTAAAGATTGTGGTGAAGCTCAAACGGGTAATAAATCAAAATGTAGTAAATGCGGTAAAACAAATATTTTGAGAAGACCTTCTTGTGATAAATGTCATGGTGAGATTGAAATGAAAAAACATAAATGCGAATGTGGTTCCACAAAATACGAAACGAAATTTCGCACAATACAAGTAAAATCATCAAGAATTGAAGATAATAAAAATTCATATGCAATTGATATGAAACCAAAAGATCTTATTGAAGATGGTTTACATTTTTATATTTGGTGTTTAATAGACAATGATGACCGGCCTCATTTTCTTGTAATGACTGTAAAAAATTTTGTTGAAACAATGGGTAAATCACTTCAGGGAATTTCATTTTTTAAAGACCAGGACAGACAACATTTTAATGCAACTGATTTTGGTAAATGGGGTAAATACATCAATAGATTTGACAAATTAGAATAATTGTGTTATGAAAAAAGTATTTGTTCTGCAACTTATTTTTTCGACTTTATTTTATAGCAAGGCACAGGAAACAAGTTTTAAAGAGCTTTTTACCGATGCCGAGTACTATTTTTACGAAAAAGATTATTATGAAGCTTTATATTATTATTTAAAATTTTTTCAATCATCCGATTCAGCCAACGCAAATATTTGTTACCGTATCGGTGTTTCATATCTTATGACAAATAATGAAAAAGTAAAGGCGATTCCATATCTTGAAACCGCAGTCAAAAATATTACTCCTGATTATAAAGAAGGAAATATCAAAGAAAATAAAGCGCCTTTAGACGCCCTTCTTTTTCTGGGTGATGCATATTTAATTAATAACGAGATAGATAAGGCAATAAATACTTATAAAGCTTTTGAAAATACAAATAAGCCCCAGAATTATGAAACAAAAGAATATATGGAGATTGTAAAACGGAAGCTTGAGACATGCAACGATGCAAAAGAATTACAGGAAATAAAAGTAAAATTCACAAGTAAATGTATTGCTAACCCAATAAGCACAAAACTTCCCGAATTAAATCCTGTTTTATCTTCCGACGGAAAAATTTTATACTATACATCCCGGCAAAAATTCTTTGATGGTATATTCTATTCAACTAAAGATGGTGAAAATTGGGGCATTCCTAAAAATTTTAATTTTGAAATAAAAGCCGATGGGAATCTTTCCGTTTCCTCAATCTCTCCCGATGGAAAACAACTATTTATATACATAGAAGATAATGGTATAGGTAATATCTATATTTCGACAATGCTCAATAACCATATTTCGACAATGCTCAATAACCATATTTCGACAATGCTCAATAACCATATTTCAACAAATGACAACATGCAATGGTCGCAAATAAAGAAGCTTAATATTTGCAGCATGAGCGATGAAACCCATGCTTGTGTTTCGCCTGACAGCAGAACATTATATTTTGTAAGTAACCGCCGGGGCGGATTCGGCGCCCAGGATATTTATAAATCCGATCTTGATGCTAACGGAAAATGGAACGAACCCATTAATCTCGGACCAAAAATTAATACACCGTTCGACGAGGATTCTCCTTTTATTCTTGGAGATGGCAATGTTATGTTTTTTAGCTCACAGGGACATTATAATCTTGGGGGCTTTGATATTTTCAGAACCCAAATGCTTGATAACGGTGAATGGTCGGAACCGGTAAATATTGGCTATCCCGTAAATACAACTGATGATGAAAAAGGTTTTTACCCTTTTGATAATGGAAGGAGTGCCTTAATGGCAAGAATTAGCAAAGAATGTGGCGGTGAAACCGACATATTTGAATATAACTTTTCTCTTCCTCAAGGGCAATCACAAATCGAGGTCTCCGGAAATTTGATTATTGCTGATACAAATAAAATTCTCAAAGACGATGTGCGCATTAATATTTTTAATCTGGAAGCTTCACGTGAGATTGAATCTATCAAACCCGACCTTGTTACCAGAAAATTTTCTGCTATTCTTACTGCAGGGAAATATAAGTTTTCCATCATGTCGGGCAAAAATGAAAAAATATCTCAAATAGTCGCATTACCTAAAATATTTTATAACGCCAGCTTCAATTTTAAAAAAGAAATATATGAAAAAGACGGCTTAACCCAAGACAAGGCTAAAATAATTGCATTGCAACCGAATCGTGAAGATGATGATACGCCAAAGCCCTCACTCCCTGCTTCCGGTGTTCAAACATCCGGGAAGCTACATATTTGTAACATGCTGTTTGATTTTAATAGTTATAAAACAGACAACTACATTGAAAATATGAATACTTTAGCCGAATATCTTGTTAAAAATCCATCGGTTAAAATTGAAATAGCCGGGTATTCCGATCTACAAGGCGATGTAGAATATAATCTGCAGCTTTCACAAAAAAGAGCTGAAACTGTAAAGAACTATTTGGGCGGGAAAGGGGCAACCGGGGAAAATATTACTGCAACAGGATATGGCGAAAACAATCAAGTTTCTATTAACATCAGCCCAAGCACCAGAAAATATAACAGGAGAGTTGAATTTAAAGCTATCAGTCAGGGAATACCCGAATTAATTATTGACCCCGTTGAGATACCCGAGGAGTATCGAATAAAATAGAATTATAATCAGGAATACCATCTAAGAATTTACAGGTTTTGGTTTTATAATCCGGTTCGCAGCAAAAATGTGAAAGTCCGTTTGTTAAAACTAAATATTTCGCTTTAAACGGCAGATTATAAACAATTACCTGGTCAAATGTCTTTTTTGTAATTTTTACATCCGGCGCTTTACATTCAACGATTACCAATGGTTGTCCATTTTTTCCATACAATATTATATCGCAGCGAAGTGTGACTTTATTTATTTTTATCTCCGTTTCTATAGCTATTAATGAGCAAGGAAAATGTTTTTCTTTTACCAGATATTTTATAAAATTTTGTCTTACCCATTCTTCCGGTGTTAATACTACATATTTCTTCCTGATTTCATCAAAAATAAAATCCCTGTGTTTTTCCGATTTTATTCTGAAGGAATAAACAGGCAAATTCAACTGTTGAATTGTTTTTTTCATCAACTTTAAATAGCATTTATCATATCTTCAGTCATTGTTTCAAGATTATAAGCCGGTTTCCATCCCCATTCTTTGCGTGCAGGAGTATCATCAATAGATTGTGGCCATGAATCGGCGATTGCCTGCCGGAAATCTGGTTTATATTCAATCTGGAAATTCGGGATATGCTTTCTGATTTCCGTTGCAAGCTCTTTAACTGAAAAGCTCATTGCTCCTACATTAAAATTGCAATGATGTTTTAATTTTGAAAAATCGGCATGCAATAAATCAATAGTAGCTTTTAGGCAATCGGGCATATACATCATGGGAAGGCGTGTATTTTCGGCAACGAAGCAGGAATACTTTCCGTATTTTACAGCGTCATAAAAAATCGCAATGGCATAATCGGTAGTTCCTCCGCCAGGCAATGTTTTATTGCTGATAATTCCTGGATATCTTAAACCCCGGATATCTAAACCGTATCTATGTACATAATAATCTCCAAGAAGTTCACCGGTTACTTTGGTTATGCCATACATAGTAGTTGGATTAAGTATTGTTTCCTGCGGAGTGCAATCGCGCGGCGTATCAGGCCCGAAAACAGCAATAGAGCTTGGAACCAGCACTTGTTTCATCTTCATCTCGCGGGCAACCTCAAATACGTTTATTAATCCGGTAATATTAATATCCCATGCAAGCTGCGGGTTCTGCTCTCCTTTAGCTGACAAAATCGCTGCCATGCTGATAATTGCATCAATATTATGTCTTTTACATAAATTAAATAAAGCGACCCTGTCGGTGATATTAAGAAATTCAAACGGACCTGAATGTTCTGAACTTTCTGCGAGCAATGGCTTTATGTCGGAAGCAATTACATTATTGTTCCCGTATATTTTTCTTAATTCAAAAAGCAGCTCTGATCCAATTTGTCCGGCAGCTCCCGTTAGCAGAATTCTTTTCATATAACGAATTAATTAGTACTTGTCAATAAAGTCAATACAAGAATAAATTTTAGCCACGACCGTGTGTCGCTTTAGTTTTACCGCGTGTCGCCGTAGCTTTAGCGGTGGCACAGCGGTGGCGCAATTACACGAATTTACACGAAAAAATTAGTTTTAATTTGTGCAATTCGTGGCAAATTTAGAAATTATGAACAGACACTAATTATAAAATTTTCAAAAAATATTCACATTCATACAGAATCGGTAAAATTAAAAGAAAAAGAAATGTCTAAACCCCTTTAAACTACATTTGACACGAATTACACAAATTTAATATATTGATTATCAATTATATTTTTTAGTGATAATTCGTGAAATTCGTGTCAAAAATACTTTTTAGAGTAGACTCAGTATTGATTTATAAAATTTAGAACTAAGAAAAATGTATATATTTGTATAAATTTAAATAATAAATATTATGGATACAAATAATAAATATTTAGAAAAAATATCATCTGAACCTGATATTTGTAGAGGTAAGCCTTGTATTAAAGGAACAAGAATACCTGTTTATATGATAATATCACTTCTTGCACAGGGTGAAACAGTGGAAAATATCATTAAAGACTATCCATCATTGACAACAGAAGATATTACAGCATCACTATTTTATGCAGCAAGATTATGTGAATTTGAAGCCTATGCATTATGAGAATATTATTAGACGAAAAAAAGAATTTAATAGTTATCGAAGATAATGGAGTAAAAATACTTTGAATTATATAAGCACAATATTATTTAACGTCCTGATAATTTTCTCAGCATATTCCCAGCAGAATGCCGATAGCCTGGTTGAGCTATTGCATAGTTTCAAAGGAGCTGATGCTGAAAAAATCGTTATTATGAATGATCTTTCCGAAGTTCTTTATTTAACCGACCCTAAAAAATCAAGAATCTATGGCGAAAGAGCTCTTGAGCTTGGTCAAAAAATCAATAATGTAAATGAACTAGCAAGAAGTTATCAGATTATTGGCTTAAGCTATTTTCAGGAAAGCGATTACAGGGATGCACTTGAATATTATGAAGCTGCTGAAAAACTTTGGAAAAAGCTCAATAAAAAAGAAAATATAGGAAGGATATATCTCTTGATAGGCAGGGCTAATGAAAAATTAGGAAACTTCAAAGGTGCATTTGGAAATTATCAGAAATCGCTCGAAATATATCAGGTGTCAGGCGATAGTAAGTCAATTGCTGAAACCAATATTGGAATCGGAGTTTGCCAGTTTTATCTCGGAAATTATGATGATGCGGTTGAAAATTATATGAATTCTCTTACAATTTATAAGCAAATGGCTTTATCTAACGATTCGATAATAATAAAATCAGGGAAAAATGGGATGGCCGGGGTTTATAACAATTTAGCGCTTGTTTACAGCAGTCAGGGCAACTATGAAAAAGCCCTTGAGTATCATCTGAACGGCTTGAAGATAAATGAAGATATTGGACAGAAAGATGCAATCGCTAATTCATATACAAATCTGGGTGTTATTTATTTCTATCTTGAAGATTTTCCAAACGCCATTCAATTTTATGAAAAAGCTCATAAACTTTGGGAGGAAACCAATAATAAAAATGGAATTGCAGGAACATTGAATAATATTGGCCTTGTATATGAAAAGCAGGAACAATACGACAAGGCGCTGGAATATTATTTTAAAACGCTTTCTGTTATGGAAAGCATTGGAGCTAAAGGCAGGATGGGCATGTCGTATAATAATATCGGCAATATTTACAATAAACAAAACAATTTTTCCAAAGCCCTTGAATATTATAATAAATCTCTTGAAATCAGGCAGGAAATAGGAGATAAAAATGGATTGGCGCTGACTTATAATTATATTGGTTTACTTTATTTGAATCAGGGCTATTTTGAACAGGCAAAGAATAATTTATTGAAAGGTCTGGATATAGCAAATGAAATAGGCGCCAAAAGCACAAAGCAGGATATATTTTTAACTCTATCGCAACTGGAAGAAAAACGCGGGAATGTTTCATCGGCGTTTAATTTTTATAAAAAATATACTTCTTTGAAGGACAGTATTCTTAACAGTGAAAAAAATCAACTTATTGCCGAAATGCAGACAAAATATGACACTGAACGCAAAGAAAAGGAAATTGTGCTTCTTACACGTGAAAAAGAAATTCAAAATCTTGAGCTGAACCGCCAGCGTACAATCATGTTTTTTTTAATCGGATTTGCAGCGTTAATGCTCTTGCTTGCTTTTGTTATTTTTCGCAGCTACCGGCAAAAGCAAAAAGCTAATCGCCTGCTTGCCGAACAAAAAAATGAAATACAGAAATATGCCGAGAATCTGAAAAAGGCAAACGATGTAATTACTGAAAAAAATATACAGATTACATCGAGCATCAATTATGCAAAACGTATTCAATCGGCTATATTACCACCAGAAGATATTCTGAAAAATATTCTGCCCCAGCATTTTTTAATTTTTATGCCACGCGATATCGTCAGCGGCGATTTTTACTGGATTAAGCTTGTTCACGTTAGTGCCGGGGTGACTTGCAATCATGAGGTTGATAGTGGCACAGTGCCTCCAAGTCACCCCGTCAATACTACCAGGTTGATTTTTGCCGCTGCCGATTGCACAGGTCATGGCGTACCAGGTGCTTTTATGAGTATGCTCGGTGTAGCTTTGCTCAACGAAATAATAAACAAAGAACCCGGCTTACCGGCAAACCAGATTCTAAACCAGCTCCGCGATAATATTATTAATTCTCTGCATCAAACAGGGATAGAGGATCCTATTGACGAATTTATCAATAAAAATTTGTTAAGCAGTAAAGACTTACGGCCTTATGTCTCTACTGCTGATAACAGCAAACCATCTTCTATCAGAAGTAAACCTGGAACAATAGATATTATCAAGGATGGAATGGATATTGCATTATGTGCAATTGACCTCACCCCAACCCCTCTCCAAGCGAAGAGGGGCGAAGAAACGAGGTCTCTCCCATCTTCACTTGGGGAGGGGCTGGGGGTGAGGTTACAATTTGCAGGTGCTAATAATCCCTTATATTTAATAACGCCTGACCCGCAAGGTCACATTAATAAAGGCAACTGCCATAGCATATCTTCCGGCACTGAACAAAGCGACCCTTCGACACCGCTCAGGACAAGCCTTGCGGGTCAAGCGTTATTAAAAGAAGTAAAAGGTGACAAAATGCCCGTCGGCTTTCATTATAAATCCGAGAATTTTTCATTCACTAACCATGAAATAGAATTAAATCAAGGCGATACTCTTTACATTTTCTCCGATGGATTTGCCGACCAATTCGGCGGGCCTCATGGAAAGAAATTTAAATACGTACCTTTCAAGCAATTATTACTAAGCATTCAGGAAAAATCACTTGATGAGCAAAGTTTAATGCTTACTCAGGTTATTAAAGAATGGATGTCGCATATAAATCCTATAACAGGCGAACATTTTGAACAGGTTGATGATATCCTGATAATTGGACTGAGAATTTAAAATTTAATATCTATTTAGGTCAATGTTATTTCAGACGTATATTATCCCAACGAAGTACGAATTTATTACGAACTTACGAATTACGAATTTGCCAACCACGAACCCTTTCGTAATTCGTAAATTCGTATTTTTTTTCGTACTTCGGTGGAATAATCACGTTTATACCTAAGTAATTCCAAAATTTATTTATTATGACTCCACGCATATTATTTACAACAGGAATTATATGCCTGATGTTTTGTTATCATTACTGTCAGGCACAAT
>JACQWN010000433.1 GCA_016209245.1 Bacteroidia bacterium | reverse complement strand
TTTTAGTTACTTGCATTGCTCGATATTAAAATTTCGAATTTTCTAATGACGAATGAATTCCCAATGCTTGAATTTCCGAATGTCTAATTAGACATTAGGGCATTACATTCTTGGACATTCATTCGACATTCGGATTTAGTCATTAGTCATTTAATCTTTCTTTGCTAATAATCCTTTCAATATTTTTTCTATAAGGCGGCTTAATAATGCCTTTATCTGTAACCATAGCGGTGATTAAATTATGGGGAGTTACATCAAAGGCAGGATTAAATACTTTTGTATCTTTTCTGGCAATGGGACGCTTAAAGAATAACTCTGTAACCTCAAAAGCAGGGCGTTCTTCTATCGGGATATCCCTGCCGGTTTTAATCTTAAAATCAAAGGTGGATAAAGGTGTAGCAACATAAAAAGGAATGTTATGATAATGACTTAAGACGGCTAAATTATAGGTGCCGATTTTATTGGCGGTATCGCCATTTGTAGCAATTCTATCTGCGCCTGTAATTACCTTATCTATCCTGCGCTTACGCATCAATGTTGCTGCCATGCTATCGCAGATAAGAGTCACATCAATGCCTTTTTTCTTTAATTCCCAGGTTGTAAGACGTGCGCCTTGTAACATTGGCCTTGTCTCGCAGGCAAATACTTTTACAGTTTTACCTTCCTCTTTCGCCCGATAAATAATCCCTTCGTAAGCCCATCTCTTTTATTAATGAATTTACTAAAGCATCAGTATATTTCAAATCCGTGACAGAATAAAAATCACAATAATGACATTTTTTTTTGCACAGAGGAATATGAATATAAATACCCGCCATAATTCAATAATTTAAGGTTCTTTCCAATCGCCATACTCCTTAATTATTTTTATTAATTCATCGGTTATCTTGTCTTTATGAATATTTTTTTTGCTAATTTTTTTTGCTTTATAAATAGTGAATCTGTTTCTGCCGGAAATAATGCAACCATAGTCGGCATCGCTCATTTCCCCAGGTCCATTAACAATGCAACCCATAACTGCAATTTTAAGATTGGCGGGGTGTGCCGTTTTATTGGAAATATCAGTTATTTCTTTAGTAAAATCAAAAAGAGTGCGGCCACAAGTCGGGCATGAAATCAATTCGGCTTTTGTATAACGCACTTCTGATGCCTGCAATATACCAAAAGCTGTCTGCAGTATAAATTTCAATTCTAAATTTCCTTTATTAGTTAGCCATAATCCATCAGCGAAACCATTGAGAAATATAGCTCCAAAATCACAAGCGCTTTTTAACACAAATATTTCAGAGTCATTTTCAGAATACTCTTTCTTAATAATTACAGCATAATCTCTGTTTACAGGAATAATACCGGCAATGTCCGTCGGATTATCTAACTCAATTACTATTACAGTATTTTTTTTTGTTATTTTTTTAATTTCATTTTTATTAAAATCTTTTTCATGCAAAAAAATAAAATTCAGCAGATCCGATTTCACTTTCGTAATGTTATATTCAGAAATCTTAAATAATGGATATGTTTTTGGCAGATTGAAATTCCATGATTTATAGTTGCATATAATATGCATATCATTTGTTAAGCAGGATGACTGATTTTGATTGCCAGTATATATAAAATCTGGTTTTCTGAACGGTGAAATAAATTTTAATTTATCAATTTGTGATTTTTTAATATTTTTTGATTTGTTTTTTTGTACAAATGGGGCATCAATAATTACAACCGGGGTTTTCAAATTAAAAATTTTACCGGTTGCATCCTCTTTACTTCCAAAAGAAGTGCATTCATCGCTGAATAACCAATATTTATTATTATTTTTAATATCTTCAGAATATTTAATAATTTTTTTGGCTACCGGTATTTCATTTTCCGGCGGTTCAGTGAGTGATACGCGTATTGTATCACCTATTCCATGAATAAGCATGCTGGCAATTCCAACTGCCGATTTAATGCGTCCGTCAATACCCCATCCGGCTTCTGTTATACCAATATGCAACGGGAAATTCATCCCTTCCTGTATCATTCTTGCAATTAGTAAGAAGTAAGCATCAATCATATTTCGTGTACTGCTGGTTTTCATTGAAACAACAACATCTAAAAATTTTTCATCAATGCAGATTCTCAGATATTCTAATGCAGATTCTACCATTCCATGAATAGTTTTACCATACCGTTGTATTATCCGTTGGCAGAGCGAACCATGGTTAACACCGATTCTTATTGCTGTACGATAAGATTTGCATATATTTAATAAAGGTATAAACCGTTTCCTGATAAAATCAAGTTCTTTTTTATATATAATATCTGAATAACCGGAATTTATACTTTTATTAATGATAAAATTACCAGGATTAATCCTCACTTTTTCTACTATCTGTGCAGCTAATTCAGCTATATTAGGGTTAAAGTGAATATCAGCTATAAGCGGTGTGTTGTACCCGCGGATTCGTAATTCTTTTTTAATATTGAAAAGATTTTCAGCATCTTTTTGGCTGGGGGCGGCAAATCTCACATAATCGGCGCCTTATTTTTTATTATATTTGCATAAATATCTTTATGCCTAAAATTTATAAATATCTCGGAATCTATATTTTGTTTCATTCACGTGAACATAAACCTATTCATATTCATGGTAAACATGGAGAATATGAAACAAAAGCAGAATTTATTATCGTGAATGGTCAAATAGTTGATATAAAATATAAAACAGTAAAAGGGAAAAAGAATTTAAAAAAAGCACAATTTAAAGATTTCAAAATATTTATTGAACATTATAAAGAACAAATTTTACAAAAATGGATTGATTATTTTGTTTTAAATAAAACTGTGGAATTAGAAGAAATTAATTATAAATTAGAATAATATGGAATTAGTATTTAAAAAAAAGATACCGAATATATTTTCAATAAAAGAAGTCAAATATTTAGAAGATTATAAGCTTCGTATAGTTTTTTCTAATGGACATATAAATATTGTAAATTTTGAACCTTTTATAAAAAAAGCACGAAATCAAATGATAATTAAGTACCGAGATATTAATTTATTCAAAAGCTTTTATATTGAAGAGGGAAATCTTATATGGAACGATTATGAAATGAGTTTTTCACTTGAAGATCTTTATCAAAGAAAGATTATGTAAAATAGTTGATTCTTTATGTCAGTCATAGTCAAAAATGTCACCAAATTATATAATAAGCAAAAAGCGCTTGATGATGTATCATTTGAAATAGCTTCAGGTCAAATTGCCGGGTTTATAGGCCCGAACGGGGCAGGAAAATCAACTATGATGAAAATTATTACCGGTTTTATTCCTGCAACATCAGGTGAAGTTTTTATTAACGGACTCGATATAGATATTCATAAAATTAATATCAGCTGTGATATTGGATACCTGCCTGAAAATAATCCCTTATATACGGATATGTATATAGTTGAATATCTGGAATATGTTGCAGGGCTTTATAAGCTGAAAAAAAGAATAAAGAAACGGCTTAAGGAAATAGTCGAACAGACCGGCTTAACCCCTGAAATTAAGAAAAAAATCGGTGCATTATCAAAAGGATTTCGGCAACGGGTCGGATTAGCACAGGTTCTGCTTCATGACCCTAAAGTTCTTATTCTTGATGAACCGACTTCCGGTCTTGACCCAAATCAAATAATAGAAATAAGGAATTTGATTTCTGAAATAGGCAAAAAAAAAACTGTAATGCTTTCAACTCATATTATGCAGGAGGTCGAAGCTATTTGCGACAGAGTAATAATTATTAACAATGGCAGAATTATAGCAAATGAAACCAAAAGCGATATACATAAAAGCATAGCCGATGAAAATCAGACTGTTATTGTCGAATTTAGCAATATTATTCGAAAAGAAGAAATTGAATCCATACCAGGAGTAAATCGAGTAGTATTTATAAAAGCTAATAATTGGCTGATTCAAAGCAATACAAATGATGATATCCGCCCCAAAATTTTTCAATTTGTAGTAAACCATAATTTGACCGTTCTTTCTATGCAAAGAAGAGAAAAAAGTATAGAAGAGGTATTTCATGAGCTGACTAAATAGTGTCTGTCCATAATGTCCAAATTTGCCACGAATTTCACGAATTAAAACTAATTTTTTCGTGTAAATTCGTGTAATTCGTGGCTATTCTTTTTTTGTGGATTGACTTTATAAACAGACACTAAATAACTCTATTTTGAATAATATTCAGAATATTTATCTTTGCAGATTTTAATTAGATGCTTAATTTTAAAATTAACAAATATTATGGGATATTTATTTACATCAGAATCGGTATCAGAAGGTCATCCTGATAAGATTGCCGATCAGATTTCAGATGCATTGGTTGATGAATTTTTAGCTTTTGATTCTGAATCCAAGGTAGCATGCGAAGTTTTGGTAACTACCGGTCAGGTAGTAATTGCAGGAGAAGTAAAGTCGAAAACATATATTGATGTTCAGGATATAGCCAGGCGGGTTATCAATAATATCGGATATACCAAGAGTGAATATCAATTCGAAGGAAAATCTTGTGGTATTATCACGGCTATTCATGAACAATCGCCCGATATTAACAGGGGTGTTGACCGTGGCGATCCTATGCTGCAAGGTGCAGGCGACCAAGGCATGATGTTCGGTTATGCCTGCAGGGAAACAGATGATTATATGCCCGTAGCGATTGAGCTGGCGCACCGGATTTTGATGGAATTGGCAGCTATCCGCAGACAAGGCAAAGTGATGACTTATTTAAGACCCGATTCCAAATCACAGGTGACGGTAGAATATAATAACCAAAATCTGCCTCAAAAGATACATACTATCGTGCTTTCCACACAACATGACGAATTCGACAGCGATGAGCTAATGCTTGCTAAAATCAAATCAGATGTTATTAATATATTGATGCCTCGTGTAAAGGATAATTTACCCGAAAGAATAAAAAAATTATTTGATAATAATATAATTTATCATGTTAATCCCACCGGCAAATTTGTAATTGGAGGGCCTCATGGCGACACAGGTCTTACAGGACGGAAAATAATTGTTGATACGTATGGCGGTAAAAGCGCTCATGGAGGCGGTGCTTTCTCAGGTAAAGACCCTTCCAAGGTTGACCGTTCAGGCGCATATGCGGCAAGGCATATAGCGAAAAATCTTGTAGCCGCCGGTATAGCCGACGAAGTGCTTGTTCAGGTTTCATATGCTATTGGAATTACCGAACCTATTGGTCTTTTTCTTAACACTTACGGAACAGCTAAAGTAAATTTATCAGACCAGCAAATTGCTGAAAAAATTAAAACAATATTTGATTTACGCCCTGCTGCAATTGAACAGCGGCTCAAGCTCCGTAACCCAATATATCTGGAAACAGCATCTTATGGACATATCGGAAGAACACCAAGAACAATGACAAAGATATTCGAATCGCCATATTGGGGAAAAGTAACCAAGGAAGTCGAATTATTTACCTGGGAAAAACTCGACTATGTAGAAAAACTCAAGAAAGAGTTTGGTTTCTAATTCTGTATTCTGTATTCTAAATTCAATTTGCCTTATTCAGGAAATCAACTTATCTTTGTATTTGAATTATTCAGGCTAAAAGTACTCAAAAAAAGTAACTATTTAGGTCAATGTTATTTCATACGTATATTATCCCAACGAAGTACGAATTTATTACGAAC
>JACQWN010000055.1 GCA_016209245.1 Bacteroidia bacterium | reverse complement strand
TGATTTTATAGTGTTACCACAACTTATTGAGAAGTTACAAAAAAAATGTCCCATTTTTTGATTATTTATTTACAAGGGAGGTGTGCAAGGTTTTGGGGTATTAAAAATTATTTATTGAAATAAAAATTAAATGCTAATAAAATGTTCTTAAAAAGACAATAAAATATTTACAAAATTAGGTTTTATCATTATCTTTGCACTATAAAAATCAATAAACTAATAAGCTATGAAAACACTAATTATGATATTAATTTTATGGTGCTTTATTTCTCCGGCATTCTCGCAGAAAAAAAAGAGCAAATCCAAGAAAGAAAAAGAAAATCCTACATGGTTTTCCGTTTCATTAGGAGGAGGATACGGCAATTCAGTATTTCTAAACAATAATACAATGAATGATAAAAATATTGATTTGAGCTTATTTAATCCGAGCTACAGCATTATTGGAAAAGTGAATGCAAATTTTAATTTCGGGCTTGGAGTAGCTCTTGAATTTGGCACATCGGGCTATTCTCAAAATTATAAAATAATATCAAATATCAATGGGGATAATAAATATTTTCCGACATTTATCCATTTAGACGATAATAACTCGGTAAATTCAACTGCTGGTCCTTTGTTTATGTATATCGTTTATGGTAAATCGAGATTTGTCGAAATTGTCAGTAAATTGGACCAGGCATTCTCGTATGCTGACGAAAATTATTCAGTCGCACATTATACCGGTGATAAGCCCACCAATGTGCTTTCCTTCCAAATCCGTGTTGAATTTTGTTATCATATCGGATATTTCCAGAGAGCAAAATGTGACGGTCATGTAGAATTTTTATTTTTTTAAAGACCCTTTGGACAGATATTTAATAGCCCAGTCGCTTGTTGAAAAATTTTATATTATCAGCAATGACGAGACTTTTGATTTATATAATGTAAAACGAATTTGGTGATAACCTAAAAAATTTTATTGGAATTAATAAATATTTATTAGTTTTGTTACGTAGATCAAACCTAATTGAAGTAATATGAAAACATACAAAATTATTTTTAGCGCATTAGTTCTAGTTTTCTTGTTTTCTGCTTGTGAAGAAGATGAGCCGACCCCTACACGCGATTTAATGCAGGGTGTGTGGGAACTTACTGAAGCTTATAATGCAAATGACAGTCTGATAACTAATCATGTAACGAGCTTTTTTCCGACTTTTATCCATTTAGACGATAATAATTCAGTAAATTCAACCACCGGTCCGTTATTTATGTATGTCGTCTATGGTAAATCAAGATTTGTTGAAATTATCAGCAAATTGGACCAGGCATTTTCGTATGCCGACCTAAAGCTTACAGAAGGAGAATTCTTTATGAAAAAAAATGAAGTGGTTGATAAATTTACTATTGAAATAAAAATGAAGTTTCTTACCATGGAAGCATTAACAACCATTCTCGAATTAATGGGCATTAATCCGCCCGGTTTAATCGAAGAAGTTATTTACCATAAATTTATGGATGTTACGGTAGAAATCAGCGATGAAGCTCCTGAACAGATGACATGGATATTTACCGATAATACACAACCTGTCTATAATATTAAAGATGAATACGGAAACTATGTTTCATGGACAGGTTTGGCAATAAATGAATTTTCTCGATGCCGCCTTAAGTTTGAAAAACGTGCAAAATCGCTGACGGAATTAGTACAAGAAGCTACCGAAAATCAGGGAAATAATGGAAAATAAAGAATTTTAAAAAGTATTAAAAATTATTCTTTGCCAATCTTTCCATTTATAGATACTGGAAACAATAAAAATAAAAACCGGAACTATTATCAGAAAAATCCAGAGGTCGAATACAGGATCGGGTTTTGTCAGAATAAACATTGCCGGTGTGTTTAAAGCTGCAGAGGGATGTGACACAAATAATGCTGCAAATAAATTATTAACTGCATGAACTCCCAGCGCTAATTCCATCCCATTGTCCAATAGTGTAATTACTCCGAATAATAAACCGAACAAAATATATTGAGGCATGGTAAGTAAAAAGCCAAATTCCTGCACTTCGGGATTAAAGCTGTGCAGTAATCCGAAAACTAAAGAAGTAATTAATAAAGGTATCCAAGCGTTTTTTGAAAGGAGGCTGATTCCCTGCATATAATATCCTCGGAACATAAGCTCTTCAAAGCTTGTCTGGATAGGAATAAAAATAATACAGATAATAACAAGAGGGAAGAAAGCCGCCGGAGTGAAGTTAAATGAATATTTTCCAGGGTGGGCAGTATAATCAATAATTAATGCCAGAATTAATAAAATAAGCCAAATGCCTGCGCCGGTGAAGATACGATTCCAATTTACTCTGTCACGCCCGCTGATAACAGCTTTGATTGGTTTCTGATGAATAAACCTGATACTTATAAAAAGCCCGAGCATTCCAAAAAAGAAAGACAGTAATATTAACACCAGGCCTGTATTAATGTCAATGCCTATCGCAGCGAAATCAAGAGGATCTACACCGGAAATTAACCTGTAAGGGTCTTTGATTAATATTACAGCGAGCAATGGAATTGTTCCAAAAATCTGCCATCCTGCCAGAATAGTAAAAAAAGAAACAATATAGCGCCAGAATTCGTTTTTACCGGCTTTTGCATTTTGTAGAAACATCTGGTAAATTTAGTTTATGAATTATTCAGGATAGTCTTCATCGCCCAGTCGAAATGTATTAATTTTTTGTTCATATTTTGGAGAGTTTGTATCTTCACTGTTTGTTAAGCTTTTTCAACAAATCTTCGATTTGTTTTTTTTGTTCTTCGATGGCTTTGTCTTTCTCTTCGATGGCTTTGTCTTTCTCCTGTATTTTATCCTTTGCCTCTATGAGTTCCTTTTCAACTTTGCCGAACTTTATATCAACATATTCCTGCAACTCCAGCTTACGGCGAAATTCGTCATCCATAATAACTTTTTGAAGGTATTCGGCAATGTCAAAAAATTCACTGTCAACATCAACATCGAGAACATACTTGTCGTTTGTCACCCGGCTCTGGTCAAAAAGGCTCAAGAGCTTTTCCAACCTCGTTTTGCGTTCCTGACGCAACCGGTCAATCTGGATGATATAGCTTTTATGGTTAAGCAGGTCTATAAACTCGCTGTTTACTTTCAGGGTTTGTTTGGTAATCGAATCAATAACCCTGTTGTTAACGATAACGCCGGAAGTGTTAATGCCCGGTATATTATAGCCAAGAAAATAAATTGCAAGGATGGGGTATGGTCCGGAGGTTTCTATGCTTTTCTTTTTTGATTTACTGTAAGCATCTATGCCCGCATACGTTTTTCCAAGATACCTGCGGAATCTGATGATATCGGTTGGCTCCTGACATTTCTGCAGTTCTATCAGAACAGTTTTTTCCTTGTTTCTGGCAGTACGTATTCGCGCTTTAAAATCCATCCGCATAATACGCAGGTAACGGGCAGGGTCTTCAATAGTGGTCTCAATATTGCTTACCTCAATGTTCAGTATTTCTTCCTCTGTGATAACGGAAATAATCTTCTTTGCAGCCGCCTTGTTTTCCATCAGATACTTAAACGCCTGGTCGTAGATGGGATTTATAATTTTCATTGTATTATATTTTTTGCAAAGATAAGAAAAAATGGCTAAATATTTTGACGGTATAATAATCGTTTAAAAAATTAGTAACATGAGTAAATAACTATATTTGTATTTCAAAGCAAATTAAAATCAGGAAAACTTTAATCCCACAACCAGTACATCGTCAAACTGTCGTAGTTTGCCTTTCCATTGGTCAAATTCGGAGGCAATAATATCGTACTGCTGATTCATCGCTTTGTTCTGAATTTTTTTCAATAGTTTTGAAAATCTTCCTTCAAGGTATTTTCTATCACCGAGTTCGCTAAACTGATCTGCAAAACCATCTGATAACAGATAAACAGTCATATCTTTGCATAAGTCAAATTCTTTACTTGTATAGATGATTCCTTTTTTGATTTTGTTTTGGGGATTTCCTCCGATAGACCAAATATCACCATCAAAACGCAGTATTTCGTTATTAATGCCGATGTAATAACTTTGATTGGCGCTTGAAATGAAGATTTTTTTCAAATTATTGTCAATCATAAATAGAGTAAGTGTCATTCCTTCGTCCTGTCCTGATTCAAACCCTTCTATGTTTTTCTGGTTCAGTGCTTGCATTACTCCTTCATTCATTTTGTTAAGGATAGTGCAGGGGTCAAAAATTTTGTCTTTGTTGATAATATCGTTTAACAATGTACAACCTATCATTGACATAAATGCGCCGGGTACTCCGTGTCCGGTGCAATCGGCGGCAACAAAAAATAGTATATCGTTTTGAACCGAAAACCAGTAGAAATCGCCGCTCACAATATCGCGGGGCTTGAAAAAAATGAACGAATCAGGCAAATATTTCTTTATTATCTGCTCGGAAGGCAGCATAGCATCCTGAATAAGCCGGGCATAATTAATGCTATCGGTTATTTGTACGTTCTTTTTTTCAAGCAGTTGATTTGTAACGTTTAATAATTCATTTTTTGCATGAATTTCTTCTTCCGCTTCCTTCAGCTTGCTTATATCCGAGTCAATGGCAATAAGTTTTGAAACCTCTCCTTCTGAATCAAGCACGGGAGTGAGTGTTGTCTGGGTCCAAATTATTCTATCCGATTTAGTCCTGCTGCATGAAGTGTAATTAACTGCTCTTTTATACTTTATACATTGGTTTAGCATATCGGAAATTCTGGAATAACTGCTGGCTGACTGAATATTATTTCCAAAAACTGCTTTGAATTCATCCTTGGTATAACCGTAAATTTTTACGAAACCTTCATTCACCCATTCAATACTACCTTGATTATCGGCAATTACAACTGCATTTTCCGTTTCGCGTACAACAACCGATAATTTTTCAAGCTGGGCTTTTTATTGTATTAATAAATCACCTGAGCAGAAATTTCGGCATTTTGCATATTAATAGCAATGTTTTTCTCTTTCAAAACCGCTTTTTGCGCGTCAATATTATTTTGTTGTTTTTCTATTTCCCTCTGTTGTTTATTCAATTATAAATTGGAAAATAGAAAATTAAGCCACAGATTACACAGATTTTCACAAATTATTTTTTAATTGAATTTGTTAAATATCTGGTAATCAATCAAATCGGCATGAATAATATATTTATTAACCCCGTGAACGGTTACAAAATATCAACTACATCAATCTCATTCCCGCCTAATAATAAAATAAGGATAAGGAAATAATTGTTTTCATAAAATTTTCATACTTACTGCAAAAATATGATAAATAATTCAGATTTCAATTTTTAAACGGCAAAGTGGCAATTTAGTGGCAATTTTATTCTCCCCAAATTATGACATCTTTCTTTCTTCCCCAACTATATGCAATTTTTTGCAGGTCAATAAGTATTTTTATTTTTTCTTCAAAGGGAAGATTGGCTTGTTCTTTATGAGATTTTTGGTGTTCCTCATACAATTTTTTTAATGTTATAAATCTTCCACCTTTTGTAACAATTTTTATATTCTTATCTTCCATTATATACTAATCATTAATAAATAATTGAAATTTTTTATTTAGATTGTATTTATTTAAAATTACTTTAAGTTTATCCATATCTATTTTTGCTTGTTCTAATAACATTTTTATTTTTATTTTGTCTTTATCTCTACCTGCCTTTAAGAGTAGCGATATTAGATATTCTGGAGTTATTACTTTTGTTTTTACTCCATCGTATTCTGTTTCCTGAGCATTTTCGACTGCTTCTTTTGAAAGACCTTCTGCAGGAATAAATTCTACCGGAACCCCTGCAACAATAATCCACTGACCTGTCCATTTGTTATATCCTATTTTTTCAAGATAATCATATATTGGATATAAGAATATTATCTCTTTATCTTTTGGTTCTTGTATAAGAATAATAAACAAATCCAAATCACGCGTAAAAAATGGTTCAGTCCATCTAATCACCCCTATGGCTCCGCCTATAGCATAATCTTTTATCAATCCCTCTTTCTTTAATTTATTTATGATTTTTATTGTATTTTTCATTTATGAATATGTTGTCAGGTTATGAATTACATTACCATGGAACAAAGATATACATTTTCGGTTTATAACCAAAGAAATCAGGTTTGCAAAAATAATTTGTTGATAAAATATTATAAAAAAAATATTTATCCCTTAATCTGTTAAAAACAGAAACTTTTTAATTATAACTTTGTAACAATAATTTAATTTATATGGAAATATTGTGTTACAATGATTTAGACTTTACAAAAGTTGAAAAGAATTTCAGGAAGGTGACAGGCTTTCTGAACAATAATGATTTTGTTGCGGCTGATATAAAAAAAATGCCTGAATTGGGCTTCTACCGCGCAAAACTTGATTATGAAAACAGATTACTTTTCAAATTTGCAAAATATGATGGTAAAACATTTATACTATTATTAGAAGTAATTTATAATCACGATTATAATAAATCGCGATTTTTACGAGGGGCTAAAATTGATGAAAATAAGCTGCTCCCGCTGCATACTGAAAAAATTATTCATGAGGATGATTTTGTTAAAATGAATTATGTCAATCCGACTATTAAACATTTTCATCTTCTCGATAAAATAATATCATTAGATTCAAGTCAGATTGAAATTTTTAATTTACCCACACCGGTTATTATTATCGGCTCGGCAGGCAGCGGCAAAACCGTTCTTACTCTGGAAAAAATCAAAACCTTGACCGGAAAAATTTTATATGTAACATTATCGCCCTTCCTGGTAGAAAATTCATCAACCTTATATTATTCGAATAATTATATAAATGAAGAACAGGAGCTTGAATTTCTGTCGTTCCGTGAATTTCTTGATAGTTTGCAAATCGTCAAAGGGAAAGAAGCAGATTACCGGATATTCGAATCATGGATTAGCTCACGAATACATTCTTTTGGACTCAAAGAGCCATATAAGCTTTTTGAAGAATTCAAAGGAGTTCTTACCGGTCTTGATATTACCAAGCCATATATGAGCAAGGAAGATTATTGTTCGCTTGGCATAAAACAATCTATTTTTCTATCTGAAGAACGGGAAAAAGTATATGATGCCTTCAGGAAATACCTTGAATTTTTAAATGAATCCGGCTTTTACGATTTGAATATTGCTACATACAATTGGTTGCCATTATGCAAGCCGGAATACGATTTTATTGTTATTGACGAAGTGCAGGATTTTACTAACATCCAGTTATATATAATCCTTAAATCGTTAAAAAACAGGAATAACTTTATCCTTTGCGGCGATTCGAACCAAATAGTTCATCCTAATTTTTTTTCATGGTCGCATATCAAAACCATGTTTTATGAACATGACCTGACCGGTAGTGTAATAAAAATATTAAGGACAAATTACAGAAATTCAATAACCGTCACAGAAATCGCCAACCGTTTGCTGAAGATAAAAAATGCAAGGTTCGGCTCGATTGATAAAGAAAGCACATTTCTTGTAAATTCAATTTCTACAATCAATGGTGAAGTTATTTTTTATAAAGATACAAATAATATCAGGCAACAGCTTAATGAAAAAACTAAAAAATCAGCCCGGTTTGCAATTCTGGTCATGAGAAATGACGAAAAAAACGAAATAAGAAAAATCTTTAAAACGCCTTTACTGTTTTCTATACAAGAAGCTAAAGGACTTGAATATGACAATATTATTCTTATCAACTTTATTTCAAATAATTTCAGGGAATTTCATGAAATATGCGAAAGTATCACGAATAAAGATCTTGTGGATGAAAATTTTATCTTTGCAAGAGTACGTGATAAGTCCGACAAATCCCTCGATGCATACAAATTTTATATTAATGCATTTTATGTAGCGATTACGCGGTCAATAAAAAATCTGTATATACTTGAAACTTCGCCCAGGCATGAAATTCTCCAGCTTCTAAATCTGGTTGAATCGAAAGAAAAAGTAGAAATAAAGGAAGATGTCTCATCGCTAGAAGACTGGAAAAATGAGGCAAGAAAGCTTGAATTACAAGGGAAAGCTGAACAGGCCGAAGAAATAAGAAAAACTATTTTAGGTATCAGAAAGCCGGATTGGGAGCCGTTAACACCGCAAAACATCGGGAAGCTTAAAGAAGAAGCATTGAATCCTAATAATTTTAATAAAAAGGCGAAAGACAAATTGTTCGACTATGCACTGATTTATAATGAACTTGATGTTATTGAACAGCTTTGTCAGCAAAATTACCGCCGTGCCGAGCGCTATACCGAGGAAAGAAGCTCATTGTTCAGAAAATATTATCAATACTATAAAGTTGACGATGTAAAAACTATAGACCGGGAAATACAGAAATACGGAATAGATTACCGCGACCATTTCAATCTTACTCCTTTGCTTGCCGCTGTTCAGGCAGGAAGTGCAAAAATTATACAATATTTACTTAAGAACGGAGCCAATCCGGGCCTGACCGATAATTACAGCAGAAATGCTTTACAAATCGCCTTGTTCCAATCCAAGCATATACCAGGTTATACGGAAACAAAGCTTGGTATTATCTATCCTTTGGTATTAACTGAAAATATAAAAATTCAAGTAGAAAACCGGCTTATTAAAATTGATAAGCAAAAAATCGAATATTTCCTGCTCAATTTCTTCATCTCCCTGCAATCGTCAATCATCAATGAAGAAAAAAGGTTTGATTATAAAGCTATTTGTGCAAACGACCTTTTGTCAATCGTTGATAACTATCCCGAAACCATACTGCCTGAATATAGAAAAGGACGTTCCTATTTGCTTGCCAATCTTGCAAAAAATGAGGTTGAAAGCAATAATATTTATAATAAAAAGCTGTTTATTAGAATGCACCGTGATAAAGAAATGGTTGAACTCGCCAGAAAATATGGTACGGTTGATGGGAAACGAAACATTTGGTTGAAAGATGAAGAAATGACAGACGAAGAAATAGAAAAATATTATCTGAAAGATAAGAAAGACAAAAATAATCAGGACATTGATAAAGAATCAGAGGATAATATGAAAACGGTTATACAAACGAAACTACCGTTTTAAAGAGAGAGAGCGGAATTTAGAGACGTTGTGGAATATTGAAACGTTGTGGAATGTAGAGACGTTGCATGCAACGTCTCTACATTCCGCAACGTCTCAACATTCCCGTTTATATGTTTTGCAAAAATAACAAATCTCGTGAATCACCTTTCTGAAGCTAAACATAAAATAGGCAATAAGCAATTTAGAATATTCTCTTCCGGGCATTTTCATCGAACCCTTATTCATCAGCATCTGGTATAGTTCCGAAGTAATTGCAGCAAATACATCCTTTTTAATATTTTTATAATAATCGTCTTTTATCAGCTTTTTCAATACTTTTATATTAGTTTTCTTAAATTCGTTATGATTTACATATTTGGAGACTCCGTGTCCGTGGTCATTATAAACCATCCATGCTTCATTAAAATACCTGAATTTACTATACCTGATAAGATATAAATGAATGACCCAGTTCAATGATAAGCTGACATAACCGAAATACTCGAAAAAAGCCGAATAATCAAGGTTTCTGAACATAAGCGATGCAGTAGGAATAATATTTCTTTGTAATAGATCCCACGGAAAAAAATCAGGTCTGTAACGGTTAAACTGGGAGTAATATTGAAATTCCGAATGAAACTGGTCGGGAAAATATATGGGTGGTTCATTCAGGGTGCGACTCCAAGTCGCTCTCTGACTATGAGGACCACTCCAAGTCACGCCCTTTTGCTTTATATTTTTCAAGAATATTCCTTGTTGAATCGGCCGAGCAGTCATCATGAATTATTATTTCATAAGCAAATTCCGTTTTTTGCAGTAAAATACTTTCAATTGCCCGTTCGATGAATTGTTCATGATTGCAAGTTGCTACTCCTATACTTACTAATATTTTGCTATTTTGGGACACCTTATTGGACTAATACTTAGGATAACTATTACAGATGATTATTGATAACTTTTGTGTATATAAAAGATGGATTATATGTAAATATTGAATTTTTCATTGTAATGTTTTTTTTATAAAGTCTAAGAAAATAATACCTTTTGGTGTAATCCTGTGCCTTTGTTTTGAATTATTCGGGCTATCTGGTATTGTCCATTCAATCAGGCCATCTTTAAGAAGTTTTGAGACAATCTTTTTAAACTGACCTGAAATATTCTTTTGATGCAGTTCTTCTGAAATTCCTTTCATAGATAATGACTGCTTTTTTACTAATAATAACACTTTGCTATACAGAGTCGGTTCATCTAACTCATGCTGTAGCTCGTGCTGTGGCTCGTGCTGTAACTCATGCTGTAATTCGTGTTGTTGCTCTTGCTGTAGTTTGAAACCCCTTTTTACGAATGTTACTCTGAATGACAAGCCGGGTTCTTTCCATTCAAAGCCGATTTCGTGGTATTTTTTTAATTCAACGGATATGAGTTGCAAGCCGTTGCCCCACTGTTCAATAATTCCTAGACGCTTGAAAACAGGGGCTAATATTTTATTGCGGATGCGGGATTGTCCAACTTCCATATCGTTGTAATCAACCGAAGGGGGTAATAAGCCGGGGCTGGTAATTTCAATTTTATCATCAAAAATCGCGATTTTAATATCACTGCCTGTAATAGAATAATCACGGTGAATGACTGCATTGCGGATAACTTCACGAATGGCAATTACAGGATATTCCCATCGGTCGTTACGGTAAACACCGATGTAATCGGTAGAACCTTCGGAAATATGGCGTAAAACGAATTTATAAGCTTCATCAGGTTGGATGCAAATGCTTTCTTCAATAGGTTTCTGGTCAATGAAATTGCCGGGAACAATGCCTTTGAAACGGGCACATTCGATTTTAGCGTAGGGAAATAATTTTCCCCGTAAATCATCATCAGAAAGCAAAACAAGGGCGTTTGTAGGAAAAGTTTTACCTCTTTCGTCACGGAACAGGTCTAATTTTTTCATTACTGCAGGTGTGAGTCTTTCGCCTGTTTTTTCAAAGTAAAATGCTTTTAGAGTTTTAAGATTAAGTTGTTCAGTTGTTTTCTGATGTGTTAATTCGCTGTCGAACGAAATGTTTTGTTTCTGGCGTTCGAGTTCTGCAATAATTTCGGCATCGGCAAGGCGATTTGTAGAACCGACACGGATATAAGTACCATGGTAAAACT
>JACQWN010000054.1 GCA_016209245.1 Bacteroidia bacterium | reverse complement strand
AAATAACGTGATATGTTTCACTTTCTAATTATTATTATAACTACCTGTTTGTAATCGGTTACAACCGGATATATAATTAAAAGACAGTATTTTAGAAATAAAACTATATAAATGAAAATAAACGTAATTGAGTTTATACAATCGTTACCAACAAGGCGTGAGAGAAAACGGACTACAAACTTGACAAAAGAAAATGAATTTGAAAACGAAATACGAAATAAGTGGACTGACTGTAAAGACAAAAGATTTAGTTTTTTTGCCGACCAACTGAAAAGAAAAGCGGAAAGCCGACACACTTATGGCACATTGCCTTTTGCCAGAAACACGAGCCATCGCTTCGCAAAAGTCAAAGAGCCAAATCTTTTAGATGCTTATATAATAATTTTGTAATAAAAATTTGTACTTTTGCAAGTAAATAGTAAACAAATGTTTAAAGAAATTTTGATTATGTAGAAATGTAAAGGAATATAAATATAGCGTTTAGCCTATTTCTGTTTCAGAAACCGACCAAATTTTTGAAGACAAGCAGGAAGAAGTGCAAACGCCACGTCAAGGCGTGGTCGTTGCTTCACACTTGTTTGTCGGGTTCTTGGTCGGACCTCTGAAACGGCGTAGGTAATGTACCACGCTGTTTTTTTATAGGTAGAGGCTACCACCTTTGACGGAGCCATAAAAAATATTGTTATGAAAAAATTTATTTTACTCTTATTGATGTCATTGACAATTTATTCCAATGCTCAGCAGTGGGATGTTTTGAATCCAAAAGGAAATTCAATTACATCTTTAGACTTTTATAATGTTTCATATGGACTGGCTACAGGTGAATATGGAACGATTTTAAAAACTGACGATGGTGGTTTGAACTGGTTTGTAATTAATAGTGGAACAAATAACTGGCTCAAATCTGTTTGTGTTGTAAATACTGACATTGCCTATATTGTAGGTAATAGTGGAACAATTCTTAAATCCATAAACGGTGGCACTTCGTGGAGTATGCTAACAAGTGGCGTTACTAATCATTTGTATTCTGTTCATTTTATTGATTCTCTAGTTGGTTATGTAGCTGGTAGTAGTGGAAAGATAATTAAAACAACCGATGGTGGTATTTCTTGGGTTTCTCAGAGTTCTGGAATTACAAATACCCTTAATTCTATTAATTTTGTTTCTTCAAATACTGGTTTCGCAGTAGGTTCAAGCGGTAAGATTTTAAAAACCACTAATGGCGGTACTTCATGGTCAGAATGTACAAGTGGTACGACAAGTACATTAAATTCAGTTTATTTCATTGATGCAAGTACAGGATTTGCGGTTGGTTCGAGTGGTACAGTTTTAAAAACAACAAGCGGTGGTGCAAGTTGGACCACTCAAAGTAGTGACGAGCTTTACTCTGTAAAATTTATTAATACAAGCACTGGTTATGCAGTCGGTCAAGGTAATAGAATAATAAAAACAACTAACGGTGGAGCTACATGGGCAACTATTACAACAGCCCATACTGGAAGCTGTCAATACGCATTTTCATCAGTTGACTTTATTGACGCAAATAATGGTTATGTGGCACATGTTTACGGTATTTCAAAAACTGAAAATGGTGGTCAAACATGGTATTATAACGGCTTCTTTAACTCACTTGCATCTGTGTACTTCATTGATAATAATACTGGTTATACTGTAGGAAATGAGAATGTGATTCGTAAAACAACTAACGGCGGACAAACTTGGACGACTCAATACAGCAAGGATTCTTGGGACGAGTGGCTTAAACAAGTGTATTTTTTAAATGCAAATAATGGTATTGCAGTAGGCTACCTTAACGATGTTTCTGGATGCTTGACAACATGCTACAAAACTACTGACGGAGGGAGCGCATGGACTGATTTAGTTCTTTATGATTTTACATCTGTTTATTTTATCAATTCTACTACAGGTTTTATCGTGGGCACAAATGGAAAAATACGAAAAACCACGGATGCAGGATCAACGTGGACAGCCCAAACAAGTGGTACTACAAATGATTTGTTTTCAGTTTTTTTCATTGATGCCAGTATTGGTTATTCTGTAGGTGAAAGCGGAATTATTTTGAAAACAACAAACGGTGGATCTACATGGTCTTCTCAAACAAATGGTTCAAACCAATTAAACGCAGTTTATTTTACAAGTTCAACAACAGGGTATATTGTCGGTAATTCAGGCACACTATTAAAAACAACAAATAGTGGTTCATCATGGAGTTTGCAAAATTTTGTTTCGGATAACCTTAATGCCATTGAGTTTATAAATTCAAGTATTGGCTATATTGTTGGAGATAATGGTACAATACTAAACACAACGAACGGAGGTAGTGTATGGAATCTACAAACAAGCAATGTCGTTTCAAATTTAAATTCCGTTTATTTTGTTGATGCCAATAATGGTTATGCGTTGGTGAGAATGGAACGATATTAAAATATAACTGTTTTTTATTGCCAGCATCAGACACCATCATATGCCCTCTGGCGTAACCGGGTCAAGTACAACAAATAGTATTACGGTAAATTTTACAATGTCGTCTATATCTGGAAGTATTACTGTAAAAGGTCATAATACTTGTGGTGATGGTGAAATTGTTACGCTTGCTATAACTGTAAACTCGTTACCCAACGCAAATGCGGGTTCAGATTTTGCCGTTTGTGTTGGAGATTCTGTTACACTAAATGCTATAGGTGGAACAACGTATAATTGGAATAACAGTATTATAAATAATATTCCTTTTGTTCCAACAGCAACAACTACATATACAGTAACTGTGACTGATGACAACGGTTGCACTTCAATAGATAACGTAACTGTTACGGTTAACGCGTTGCCAATTGCAGATGCTGGTAATAATATGGCAGTTTGCTTTGGTAGTCAAGTAACATTGTCTGCAACTGGTGGCATTTCTTATTCATGGAGTTCTGGTGTAACGGAATACAATATACATGGAATAATGGAATTTCAAATAATATTCCATTCCAAGCGACAACAAGCACAACATATACTGTAACAGTAACAGATGATAATGGTTGTACCGATACTGATGACCTATTTATTAATGTTTACCCTTTGCCTACTGCATTTGCAGGAAATGATCAAGTACTTTGTCATGGCGATAGTACCTTTTTAAACGCCACTGGAGGTCTGATTTATCAATGGAATAACGGTGTAAATAATAATCAATATTTTTCACCTCAATCAACCACAACTTATACAGTCACTGTCACTGATAATAATGGTTGTATTGATACAGATGATGTAGTAATTTCTGTCAATAGCATTCCTTCTACACCTTCAATTGTTCAAATTGGCAATGATTTGGTTTCAAGCAGTATCAGCGGTAATCAGTGGTATCTAAATAATGATATTATTCAGGGAGAAACTGACCAAACCTATACACCTGTACAGAATGGAGACTATTTTGTAATAATAAATCAAAATGGATGTTTCTCGGATACCTCAAATTTACTTACTGTTACTTGGGTTGGTATTTCTGATTTAACAAATAATTTGAGATTAAAGATTTACCCAAATCCAGTAAAAAATAATATCTCAATTATTTCTTATGATAATAATATCAAGAAGGTTGAATTAATTGATATCCTCGGTAATGTATTATTAGTGTATAAAACGCATTTAGACATACAAAAAACGGTGAATATAAATATTGATGAAGTACCTAATGGAATGTATTTTATTAGATTAAATACTACCGATGAAATAGTAATTCAGAAAATTATTAAAGAATAAATTTAAAAATGAAAAATATGGAATTAAAAAATTTAACCATAGCTGACTTAAAAGCAGCATATGACTTTACGTTAATTGATTTAGCGGATTTACAAAAGAAAGCTATTGAAAAAAATATCAATCCTGATAAAATTGATTCATATAAAGAAGTAAAGGAAATAGAATTTAAATTGTATAATGAACTCTTAAATAGAATAAGAAGTATTAAATAATCATCCCACACAGTCTGGCACATTGGCAGGTCGCTAAAGCCAAACGCTTAAACCAAAACCCGCCAAAGAGCCAGTCTGTTTTCCAACCACTTTTTACTAACACTAAAAAACTAAATCTTTTGAAGAGATATTAGGAAAAAAATGTAATTTTAGATCGTATTTCATTTAATGCCAAGTTTGTAAAATAATGACTGTCAGATAGAACGCCCAGTTGGTAACATCAAGTAAATGCAATGCCCTCTGTACTACCAATATAGACTGAGTCATGTTAACGAAGTTTTGGGATAATAAAGATGGTTCACTGGAAAGAGGGCACTGCATTTACTCGTTGGCGTTTGCACTGATTTATATCCGCCATTATCCGCTCAATCCGCGTCATTCGTGTTCTATTATTACTGAAAGTGTCAACTTATTTTGTTAATTATTGAAATGCCAAATTTTTCATGTACATTTGTAAAAAAATGATTTAACAAATATGTTTACTTTTCAATATAATAACATGTCAAAAATTTTCATAAAAGGGTTCTTTATACTAATAATTATTTTCAGCTCTAGTCTGAATTATGCTCAAACCTACACCGGAACCGGCGGAAATATTCCTGACGACGGCAACAGCATTGATTTCACAATTATGATTGACAGTCTTTCGCCCTCAACTCTCGACACTGTTAATTTTGGCATTGAAACGGTATGCCTCGATATTATTCATACATGGGATCAGGATTTAGATATCCGGCTGATCGCTCCCGATGGAACCGAGGTGCTCCTTGTTTCAGGAGCCGGATGGGATGGTGATAATTTTACAAATACCTGTTTTAACCATAACGCTGAAACATCTATTATTACCGCCTATCCGCCTTTTACAGGCACTTTCAAGCCGGTCGGATATCTGGGTTATATAAATAATGGACAAAACGGAAACGGAGAATGGAAATTGCATATTCTTGATACTTATGCATGGGCCGATGCAGGAGAATTATTGAGCTGGAGCATTGCTTTTGGCAATGCACCTGCTGTTCCGTTTGTTTTCAGCTCTTCAAATTTGCCAATTATTAACATAAACACTAATGGGCAAACCATTCCTGACGAACCCAAAATCATTGTTGATATGGGAATAATTTATAATGGTACAGGGCTTAGAAATTATATGACCGATTCTTTTAATCACTATTATGGTAAAATAGCTATTGAAATCAGAGGTTCATCTTCACAGATGTTCAGTAAAAAAAGCTATGGATTTGAAACAGTTGATAGTCTCGGTGCCAGAATGGATACTTCATTGCTTAGTCTCCCATCTGAACATGATTGGATATTATATGGACCATATTCCGATAAATCGCTTTTAAGAAATGCCCTGACTTATAAATTATCGCGTGAGCAGGGACATTATGCTTCACGAACGATATTCTGTGAGTTGGTAATTAACGAAAAATATGAAGGTGTTTATGTTTTTATGGAAAAACTTAAAAGGGATAAAAACAGAATTGATATATCACACTTATATCCAACTGATAATTCCGGAGACCAATTGACAGGTGGCTACATATTAAAAATTGACAAAACAACAGGAGGAGACGAGGGAGGGTGGATTTCCAGCTATCCGCCTCTAATAAGCGACGGCGGGCAACAAATATATTTTCAATATGAAGAACCTGAAGGTGATGAAATAACCACATTTCAATCTGAATATATACAAGCTTATGTTGACAGCTTTGAAAACGCTTTGGCAGGACCCGATTTTGCCGATACTTCTGTCGGTTATAAAAAATATATTGGTATTAATTCTTTTATTGATTATTTCATTATTAATGAAGTTTCACGGAATGTAGATGGATACCGGCTAAGCACTTTTTTATACAAAGACAGGCATAGTAAGGGCGGGAAGCTTAAATTAGGACCTGTATGGGATTTCGATTTAGCCTGGTGGAATGCCGACTATTGCCGCGGTTATGACTATACGGGCTATGCATATAAATTCGGAGATGATTGCCCCGGCGATTATTGGCAGGTACCTTTCTGGTGGGACAGATTTATGGAAGATACAAGTTTTACAAACCACCTGAAGTGCCACTGGATTGAACAACGTATGACATTCCTTGATACTACAAATTTATTCGCCGGTATTGATTCTATGGCTGAATATCTTAATGAATCGCAAAACCGTAATTTTCAGGTTTGGCCAATCTGGGGTATCTGGGTATGGCCTAATCCCTCGCCATTAGCAAATAACTACCAGGAAGAAATCATCCATTTAAAAAAATGGTTAAAAAACCGCCTTGAATGGCTCGATGCATACCTGCCCGGTGAATGCAATATTAGCTTCAATATTGAATCTCCTGAAAATATCGCCGATTTCTATATTTCTCCAAATCCTAACAATGCTGAATATCTGAAAGTACATTTCCCTACGCTTTCATCACCTGAAAACCGTCTTATTATTTCTGATATTGAAGGAAAAATTCTTTTGAATCTGAAATATGAACCTTCAGTATCAAACATTGAAAAAAATATTAAATTATCTCTTAACCCCGGTGTTTACATTGTAAAACTTGAAACTCCCAATAAAAATTATTTCCAAAAATTAATTCAGGTTGAATAAAGATATGGGTGCAAAGCCGGTCTAAATTGTTAAAAATTCGTTAATATTACACCCTAAATTAAACTTCTGCTCATTTCATTAATCAAATATTCGTTTTATACTCAAAAAAATCAGGTTTGCAAAAAATAGTAACAGAAGGGGAGAAGGAGAGAAACGGAGAAGGGGCGACAAATCACCGTTTCGCCCGTTCCCCCATTCCCCCATTCTGTTAAAATAGTTTACAAATTTAATTTCATTCAGTATAATATAAAAGATTAAAATTTTTTACATGTCATATATGAAATGGTTAAATATAATTGTAATTATAGTAATTTTTAATATTACAGTCAGTTCACAGGAACGGCCACCTCACGGCGAAAATATGCCATCGGATGGAAATATATCAGGAACTATCAAAGACCCTGATTTGAATCAGCTTATTCCTTATGCAAATGTCATATTGTATCGGCTGAAAGATTCATCAATTGTAACAGGTGCAATTGCTGATGAAAAGGGGAATTTTACTCTTAGTAAACTGCCTTATGGTAAATTCTATCTTGAAATACATTTTATCGGATATGAAAAAAAATTCATTCCTGAAATATTATTGACTCCAAGACAAAAAGATATTCTGCTTGGGATAATTGAACTTCGACAAACAGCTACTCAACTCAATGAAGTGGAAGTAGTAGGTGAACGAAAATTCATTGAATATAAAATTGATAAGAAGATTATAAATGTAAGTCAGGATATTGTGGCTTCGGGCGGAATGGCTGCCGATGTGCTGGAGAATACACCCTCGGTGCAGATTGATATTGACGGGAATATTTCTTTACGCGGAAGCACGAATTTTACTGTGCTTATTGACGGGAAACCTTCTATAACAGATGGAAACGAACTATTACAGCAAACCCCTGCCGGTATGATAGAAAATATCGAGATTATTACCAATCCATCGGCTAAATATGATCCGGATGGTATCGCAGGAATTATTAACATTATAATGAAGAAACAGAAAGAAAAAGGAACTAATGGCATTATTAACGCTAATGTTGGAACCAGTATTACT
>JACQWN010000407.1 GCA_016209245.1 Bacteroidia bacterium | reverse complement strand
TCGTACATGGTTTGAACCAATCATACCAATACGGTTGGAAAATAATATTCTTACAATTCAGGTTCCAAGTCAATTTTTCTATGAATATCTTGAAGAGAAATTTATTGATATACTAAGAAAAACAATAAAAAAGGAATTAGGCGCCGATGCCAAGCTTGAGTACAATGTAGTTATGGAAAATTCTTCATTTTATAACGCGAAGCCCTACATTGTAAAAATGCCAGCAAAAGGCAAATCGGCAGTTCTTAAAAACAAACCTGTCAATCTCCCGATATCAGATGATAATACTATCAGAAATCCCTTTATTATCCCAGGAATAAAAAAATTGAACATTGATCCGCAATTGAATCCTGATTATTCTATGTTTCTGCCAATAAATTCACTACTCAATACACCGATGCTACGCGTAACGGCGAGAGAAACGATTTTATTCATTTTTATCAGGTAATTGATGTTTTAATTCTTGATGATGTACACGAGCTTGCAGGAAAAGAAAAAACACAGGATGTCTTCTTTCATATTTTCAACCATCTGCACCAAACACAAAAGCAATTAATTTTAACAACCGACAAACCGCCTGTAGAATTACAAGGTCTGGAACAACGGCTTTTGTCAAGATTTAAATGGGGGCTCTCAGCCGACCTTCAGCCACCCGATTTTGATACAAGAATATCCATTCTTAGACAAAAAATCTATAAGGATGGAATTGAAATGCCAAATGAAGTATTAGAATATATTGCTACTAATATTACAAACAACATCAGGGAACTTGAAGGGGCTTTGATTGCATTACTTGCCCAGTCCACACTGAACAGGAAAGAGATTACTCTTGATTTGGCAAAACAAATAATTGATTGGCTTGTGAAAAGCACCAAACGTGAAATATCTATTGACTATATTCAAAAAATTGTTTGCGATTATTTTAATATGCCTGTCGAAGTGCTTAAATCCAAAACCAGAAAAAGAGAAATTGTACAAGCCCGACAAATAACCATGTTCTTTGCTAAAAATTTGACAAAATCATCACTTGCAACTATCGGCCACAATGTCGGCGGAAAAGACCATGCTACTGTTTTGCATGCATGTAAAACCGTTAATAACCTTATTGATACAGATAAAAGATTCAAATCCTATATCGAAGAAATTGATAAGAAGCTCAAAGTTTGAGATTCCTCATTCCGCTCCGCTTCATTCGGGATGACAATAATCATAGGAGAATTAGCGAGGGGGAAGTAGGGATGCAATGCATTGCATCCCTACTTCCCCCTCGCTAATTAATAATTGAACTATGGAAGAATACCAATATAAAACTATTACCGGTACTGCTGAAACTATATATAAAGAAAAAGGAAGCAAATTTATTGCCTTATCTTTTCCGGTTACAGATGAAACTAAGTCCAAAAAAATTTTAACAAAAATCCGCAAAACTTATTTTAACGCACAGCATCATTGTTTTGCTTATATACTTGGTACGGAAATGACAACGATCCGGTGCAGCGATGACGGCGAACCTTCCGGTACCGCAGGAAAACAAATTCTTGAACAAATTCAATCAAAGGGCTTGACAAATATTCTTATTATTGTAGTACGGTATTTCGGCGGTATTAAATTGGGAAAAGGAGGCCTGAGCCGTGCTTATAAAACTGCTACTTCTGATGTAATTAACAAAAGTGGCATCATAACAAAAGCTATCTGTGATACATATAAAATCAGCTTTAATTATAATACATTGCCTGCAGTTATGAAAATATTGAAAGCTGAAAAAGCCAAACTATCAGAGCAGAAATTCGAAGCAACATGCTCTGTCATTATAAAAATATCAAAAGAAAATTCACAAAAAATTCTTGAACGTCTAAAAAAAATATCAGGTGTTGAATTAAAAATTCTTATTTAATTATTTTATCCAAAATCTCCTTAGCAGTATCTTTATGGATTAAGATATTCATCATTTTAAGCCTGATATAATCCTGATGATAAATTCTGTAACCTTTGTTTGGGCTGTCAAAAGCACTGCTGCCGGAATCTTTTACAAGAAACCAATATTCATGAGCTGTTTTACAATATCCTATCAAATGCACACAATGGTCATCAGTTGTGTTGTTGTTACTTAATCTGAACTGGCGTGTATTATCATCAATAAATTCAGGAGGGATATCAAAAGAAGGGATAATTGAAATTCCTGTAGTAAAATCATTGCCTGGTTCGGAAACATCTCCGCAGATACTTATTGAATATCCCGCTTCAATTGTCTTTATAATAAGATTGAAAAATTCCTGCAATGATATATTATAATAGTTTTTTGCATGCCACCAGTTATCTGCCTCAACAAGCTCGTGGAGCTCATAAAAATTCTCCTGGCATGTTGACATAAAGCTGAAATAATCATTCATGTTAAGCTTTAAATAAATTGTAAGATATTCCTGCGGAGAAAATTCTTTTCCTTCGACTATTATTTTTTCCGGCGGACAACCCATATATTTGTTCAGAATAGTTGTAATATTTTTTTTCACATAGTTTTGGTCCCAAATATTGTTTTCTTTGATATTATCAAGGAATTGCTTCATTTCGTCGAACATTTTTTCGTGGTTGTGAAATTTTTTCGTATTTTCTTTTCCGGGATAATCGTTATAAGGTACTATTCCGTATTTTCTCCAGATTTTAGGTATAGCATTCGATTCCGACCCTTGTGCAAAATATGTTTCTCCACGTGTATGAACAAAATCGTTAGCCCGCTCTACATATTCCCAATAAACAG
Organism: Bacteroidia bacterium; assembly: GCA_016209245.1. Classification (GTDB taxonomy): domain Bacteria; phylum Bacteroidota; class Bacteroidia; order Bacteroidales; family BM523; genus JACQWN01. The sequence goes on along the minus strand of JACQWN010000407.1, from coordinate 5,940 downwards.
TGTACATTTCCGACAGCTTGACTTTTTCCCCGGAAATGCGAAAAACCTCCGACTCAAAAAATGATGTGGGCGAATAACACCAGCATGTTCCCGAATTTCCCTGAGATACGGAAGCATTGTGCCATACTGTTTTATAAGATTCCAATGACCCCGGAAATTTCTTATCCGAAAAATCAACAGTGATATATTTCCATGGTTCTGCATCTTTTGGCTGTGTTTCTAAATCCTGCACATCTTTAAGGATTTCATTATGGAACAATCCTGGAACAAATTTCTTGAAAATAAGTGTATCTTTCTTATTCTGCCCTTGTGAGTGTATAAATATGATAATTAAAAATATTATGAATATATATTTCATGGTTAATCGTTTGCCTATTGCCAACTGCCTCCTGCCGACTGCCAACTGCCGACTGCCGACTGCCGACTGCCGACTGCCAACTGCCGACTGCCGACTGCCGACTGCCTATTGCCGACTGCCGACTGCCGACTGCCAACTGCCAACTGCCGACTGCCTCCTGCCGACTGCCGACTGCCTCCTGCCGACTGCCTATTGCCAACTGCCTTCTGCCAACTGCCTTCTGTCAACCGCCTCCTGCCAACTGTCGACTGCCGACTGCCGCCTTATTCCCCGGAATCCTCCTTTTCACCTTCACCCTCCTCAGGTTCTTCTGGTTCAAATCTCTTCAGGAGATTTTTCACCTGCTTGGGCCCGGTTGTATAAAATGAATATTTTGTTCCCTTTTCATCTTTCAAAGTGCGGTCTCCCGGCTTCAAATCCTGAATTGTTTTATTAAATTCTTCATCCGATGATAAAGCGGATAATAAACCGGCTTTATAACTGAAATAAAACCAATTGCTGCCGACTTTAAAATATAATGTAAATTGATCATTTCCCCGTTTTTTAACTACTTGCAAGTATCCGTCCACCAATCGGTTGACTTGTATTTTCCCGATATTTCCAATTCCAATTTTATCTGCCGATAAATATGAGTTGGTTTTTGTATCCCATTTCAAATTAAGATAATTTAAAAATATTGATGACTGCAACTCTTTTGGCAGCTTTTTAATAGAACCGAGAGCAAGCTCGGAGCGTAATTTTTCAGCAACCTCTACGCCAAAAAGTTCTGTTAAGCCCTTTATATATGTACTTCTCATAACATCAACACCTTCCAATCCCGTTGCCTCGGTCAGTATTTTTGCCATTAATTCAAGACATTTATCATAAAAATAGAAATTCAGACCGAGAAGAATATCAAAATCAAAATTATTTCTGTTAAGTGAATTATTAATATTTCCCACAGAAATAGTTTCGATGCCCTCGAATTTTGTTCCAAGACTTACTTTGCCTTCACCGTATAATATACAAAAGCTCTTATGAAACGAAAGATAATCGCCGGGCAGGTTCGGTTCAATAATTTTTTCTTTGTTTGAAATGATATATTTTCCGCCTTTCTTATCATAAAAAATATAGCCGTTAAGCACCAGTAAAGGAACATCGCTGTAATTTCCCCTTTTTGAACAGAATGCTGTATAGATTCGTGTGCTGTCGGATGTAATATAAAAGCCGGAATATAGCTTATTATTATTAATATCGGTTGTTGAATCGGAATAAAAAGGAATATATATTTCATTAGGGTTGATTTCCGATTCAAAATTTATAAAATATTCAGGCAGGGTATCACATTCATGTACAAGTTTTGTCGAACCGTTGAAAGTAAGATATTGACTGTTTGCATTTAGTCGTACTTTTCCTGCATATTCAAAATAGGGGCTAAGTTTAAATCCATCGGTAATTCCTATTTTCCCTGTAGCATAAGTTTGAATTGTCGTATCAAGCGCTACAAGATCGAAATGAATAGTTTGGTTTTGCTTATTTTCATCAATATAATCATAATCGCCTGAAGCGTTGTATTCATTTTTCCCGAAAATATTTGTTGTTGCATTATAAATTAAATGATACTTTGTAGTATTATTTGCCTGGATTTTAGTATTTTCAAGTGTTCTCATCTTGGCTTTTTTCTCAATAGTTACTTCACCCTTTTCGTCGAGATAACATGTAGCATCACCAATTCTGATATATTTGACATCGGTGGCATTAATAATACTGCGATTAAGACTGTATTTTGCAGAAGGAGCAGTAAACTCCAACGAATCCTGGTTAGGATGTATAGAAATAAATTGTGAACCTGAAAGCTGAATATCTTCAAGCTCGGTAGGGCTTAACTCTTCAGCGGGTTTTTGGGACTGTTGTGAAGTCCGGCTGGCACTAATTTCAATTTCTTCCTTATCCATATACCAATTGAACTGGTCCATAAAACAAATATATTGATTCCGTGGAAATTCAACGAACGATGCAGCACCATTTGATTTGAATGTACCTTTTCGTTCAACAAAGTCAATATGTGAATTGACATTTTCGGTTTTAAATGAAAAATCCTCTATATCGAGCGATTTCAGATTGAAGCGGGAAGTGTCGGCATCAAAAGTATTTTCGTTGTAAACAAAAAGATCGGACGTTAATTCCGCATTTACAAATTCCATCCTTCCCCATCCTGTCAAACCATCCGGTTGTACCCTGAGCGTGCCATGGATAATTGCCTGGTCTTCGTACATTTTTAAAGGCACTGTTTCTTTAGTAGCAAATAATTCATCCTGATATGGCATCCAATGTACATATAGTGCATCTGCCTGAACATCTGGGAAAGGTACAGGGGAAGCAGTTTTTGTAACAATGAATTTCTTTGTATGTGTATTCATAGAATCGGGGAAAAAGACAAAATCGTCGGAATAGGTGGTGGAAGCGATATATTTAAGCTCACCATCGCCACGTAAGCCCTGATTGCTAAGATTAATATCATTATTAAAGGAACCCTTTCCACCATACATAGGAAAACCTCCCGGCTGGGTTTTACGAACAAAGCCCAACGAAAAATCCGGTTGAAGCTTCAGACTCTCTTCAAAAGGAGGAAATATTCCCGATGATACAAAATATCCATCCAGGTCAATCCCTTCTTTTGTGAAATTATCAAGACTATCAATTGAATATGGATATATTTGAAAATAAAACTTGTCACGCGGGTAAACATTGTCGTATTTATTTCTTTTATCGTAGTAAACATAGGAATCCTTCCGGCTGTTGAATATAGGATATTCAGGATAATCTTTTCTTCCCGATTTATTATTAGGAGCATCAATTAATAAATCGCCATGCACTTGCTCTATATCAGTTCTTACTTTTTCAAGCAACGGACTTCCGTACATATCTATTTCACCGGTCAGGACTTTCAATTGCAGCTTATCAACATTATTTAGATTGATCTTAAATTTGTTATATTCAAATGAAAAATTGCTGCCGAAAAAAGTGAATAAACCCGCTTCCACCTTACCATGAAATTCGAAATCGCGATTCTTTTTAAGAATTATTTTTTCTTCTTCAGGATAAATAATAACCGCTTGGGAATCGCTAAGCTGAATATTCTGAACCCCGTTTATTGTTAAATCATAATTTAATAAGTTTAAAGATGCGTTTAATCCTGAATCAGGTTCGGAATAAAAAGATATTACATCATAATCCCTTTTGCCTGCATACGAATCGAGGTAATTATTTAACCTGTCAAGCACTATGACTTCTCCTTTATCAACATTGTACGAAATAAAACCCATATAAGAAACCAACATTAGCGTATGGCTTACTTCAGGAAACGATTTTCCCAGATACATAGTAAAATCTTCAGCCGAAAACTTATCAATGCCTCTCATTTGCGAATATTTTTTAATGGAATATAAAGGATTGACTTCGTCTATTCCCTGTATATAATTATATCTTTTTTCAGCAAAATAATCGGATGATTCAAAAGTCGCCAGACGGTCGGTCGAAAAGCTCAAAATTGTCATTGTAAAAGTGATTCTCGGCTCATCCATTTTCCATGTTGCTAATGCAACATCCATATCAAGCTTATGATAAGAATTAAAATATGAACTCCTTTCCATTCCTTCTTTGGTTCTGAGCAAAGAAACCTCTCTCTTATCAATAAGAAATCTGAAAATAAGACCGGGATGAAAAATGGAATCTTTATCAAGCCGGATAGTTATCATTGAGTTCTTACCTACAACCTGCTCCTTTTTAAAAATAAATGTACAGCTCTGAGCTGTCAAAAACAAAGTATCTTTTCTGTAAAAATTCAGCATGGCGAGTTTCTTTTCATCCCCCGTACCTATAAAATCAGCTCCTTCCATTCTAAATCCACCGTCAAAATCAACATCAGGGAAAATACTTTTTATAAAAAAACGTTTGGTATAAGATTCAAATTTGGGATAGGTCGCACTTTCCTCAGAAACATCTGCTCTTACCTTTTCATCTAATACACCTAATAACGGTTTATTAAAATAAAAAACATTGACAAATTCTACCGAATCGGCAGAATAATATGTTTTTGTCATATCAATTTCATAGCGGTGAAGATGTGCATATACATCATTCGGTTTAAATCCGGCTCTCTCCCAGGTAACCTTTCCGTTTATCCCATACCATTTTTTATTCATTAAATCAAAAATACCCTTTGTTTTATAAATTGTTGCACTGTCTCTTTTTGCGTAACATGTAAGTGTAAAATCTTTTTCAAAAATTACTTTAATTTTTTTATTATCCATAATTAATTTATATTGGTCGGTATTGGCTTTCCACTCTATTGTTCTTAACCGGCAAACATAATTTGCTTCAACAAGTCCGGCAGTTAAATTAATATATTCTTCCACATCGCGTATCTTCAAATCGTTATCATCTAAAAGCGCCCATAAAATTTTTTCCCAGTTATCATAAAAATCCATGCTCTTATTGCTTTTTTCCCAAATCATAAGTATATTAATGTAGCTTTCAAAGTGAGGAAATGCAGTCGCTCTTTTTTTTAGCATTTTGTTCGATGTGGCATATATCCGCTTTTTCTGTTCTTCCGTTAATTTCCCTTCTTTCCAGATTTTTGCAAAGGCATCAACAAGGTCTTTTCCTTCTTTTTTCTTTGCAGTGCTGCCAAAAAAATCTTCAAGCTCTTTGATAAACTTTTCAGGTTCAGGGGTAAAGCTTTTTATCTGCTGAGCTGTTGCCGACCTGATAATTAATATTACAATTAACAGTATCCTTAATATTTTCATAGATTAAGTATTGTTAATTACGATTCTATCATTGCAGCCGCATTAATAATACCGATGAAATCCATAGCATTCAAGGAAGCGCCGCCAATTAATCCGCCGTCAACATCGGGTTTCCGGAATAATTCCTGAGCATTGGACGGTTTACAGCTCCCGCCGTACAAAATCGAAGTTGTTTGTGCAATAACATTATTATGTCTTTCTGCTATTAAACCGCGTATGTAAATATGCATTTCCTGAGCTTGTTCGGGTGTGGCATTAACGCCTGTCCCGATTGCCCAAACAGGTTCATAAGCTATTACTATATTTCTGAATTCTTCTTTTGATAAATTGAAAATCCCTTCATCTATCTGCCGTTTTACAACGTCAAAATGATTCCCTTGGTTTCTTTCAGCGAGCGATTCCCCGCAGCAAAAAATCGGCTTCATTCCATTATCAAGAACAAGCTTGGCCTTCATGTTAAGCTCTTCATCCGTTTCCCGAAAATATGTCCTTCTCTCAGAATGGCCAATAATCACATATTTTACTCCGGCTGACTTTAACATCGGCGCAGAGACTTCCCCGGTATATGCCCCTTTACTTTCATACCCGCAATTCTGAGCTCCTAACTCTACATATCCTGTCTTTAAAATTTTCGACACTCCGGTTAAATGCGTAAACGGCGGTGCAATTATTACGACTACATTGGAAAATTTGCTATGGCTCAACATCTGCTCGATTGAACCTGCTAATTGAATACCTTCTTCAAGCGTTGTATTCATTTTCCGGTTTCCTGCTACAATTTTTTTTCTCATA
>JACQWN010000406.1 GCA_016209245.1 Bacteroidia bacterium | reverse complement strand
TACCGGTTCATGGACAACAAGCGGAACAGGAACATTCGCCAATATAGATGACCCTTCAACTATATATTACCCAAGCCCTGCCGACACCACTGCCGGAATTGTTATACTTACATTGACCTCTACCAACATTGGTCTTTGTATTGCCGAATCCGATTCCATGGTTATTTCGATTGATACAGGTATTTATGTAAATGCCGGGCTTGATACTACATTATGTTCAAATAATGCACTTACAAACCTTAACGGTTCGGTAACGGGAAGGACAAATACAGGTGTTTGGGCTTCATCCGGAACCGGGAGCTTTATTCCTGATTCAGCTCAATTATCTGTTGACTATATTCCGAGTACAGGTGATACGGCAGGTGGACAAGTTGAATTAATCCTGACTTCCACTAATAATGATTTCTGTGAAGCGGTTAGCGATACATTATTATTAACATTAACACCGGCGCCTTATGTAAATGCCGGCTCCGATAAATATGCCTGCAGAAATAATGCAAGTACCGTATTAAATGGAAAAATTTCGGCAGGCGCCACCACAGGAGAATGGTCAACATCTGGCACCGGAACGTTCAGTCCCGATGCCCAGACATTAAATGCAACCTATACAGCAAGCCCTGAAGATACTGCTGCAAGTGATTATGTGACGCTTGTGCTTATTTCAACCAATAATGATTTATGTCTGGCTGAGTCCGACACTTTATTGTTCCATTTTACTGAACAGCCAGTTGCAAATGCAGGACCTGATACTATTATTTGTGCAAATAATAATAATGTTATATTAGACGGACAAATTACAGGAGGTGCAGGAACCGGACAATGGTCAAGCTCCGGCACGGGGACGTTCATTCCTCATATTGATTCGCTCTCGGCAATTTATGAATTTAGCGCCGCTGATACAATTGCAGGTTCAGTTACTATTGTTTTAACTTCAACAAATGTAGGTGGCTGCCTGCCGGAATATGATACGGTTGAAATTACAATTCCTCCTGCACCGTGGGTAGAAGCTGGAAACAATGTTTCAGTATGTGCGAACAACGATACAGTTCAGTTAGATGGTAAAGTTTGGGGAGCAACTTCAACAGGAATATGGACTACACCGGGGACAGGGCAGTTCGTACCGGATGAAACCACGCTTAATGCAATTTATTTACCAAGCGATGAAGATACCATACTTGGCACATTTCCGATATACCTTACTTCTACTAATCATGGAGATTGTCAATCAGCAATTGATTTATTCATGCTGACTATTACAACCCTTCCTGTTGCCGATGCAGGCGATGATGTACTTATTTGTAAAGGAGATACTGCTTATCTGAACGGAAATGTATATGGCGGCACTAATACGGGACTTTGGAATACATCAGGGACAGGATTATTTTTACCAAATAGCTCTTCTATGGAAGTAGCTTACGTACCTAGTATTGCAGATACTGCTTCAGACTTTTTGGATATTATTTTAGTTTCAACTAATAATGGACAATGTTTGCCGGCGTATGACACTGTACGAATAAATATGACAACATTGCCTTTTGTTGAAGCAGGTCCTGATGTTACTGTTTGTGCTAATAATGCCGAAATTCAACTTGACGGTCTTGTTACAGGCAGTGCAACTACTGGAATTTGGACAACAAGCGGAACAGGTATATTTTCCCCGGTTGATACATTATTTGATGCAAGATATATACCATCTGCATCCGATACTGCACTTGGCAGTGTATTCCTGTTTTTGAATGCTACTTATTCCTGTCAGGCAAGCGATTCACTTTTGGTTACAATAACTCCTGCACCTTATGTAAATGCCGGTCCCAACCAATCAATATGTATTGATGATGCTATTATAAATCTTAATGGAACAGTCTATGGAGCTACTACTACAGGTATATGGTCAACATCGGGCAGCGGTTCATTTCAACCGGAACAAACAACTATTGACGCAACTTATATCAGAAGCCCGGGCGACAGTATTGCCGGTTCAGTTACATTGACCCTCACTTCTACAAATCATGGTAACTGTATTGCTGTTAGTGATTTTATGACTGTTACGATGAGTGAATTGCCCGTTGTTAATGCCGGAAACGATTATTCATATTGCTCAAATAATGCTAATATTTTACTTAATGGTTATGTAGGAGGAGAAAGCAGCACAGGACAATGGTCAACTCTTGGTTCCGGCTCATTCACGCCCAATGTAAATACACTTAATGCAACATATATTCCTAGTTCAGCCGATACATCGGCTCATGAAGTCACTCTTGTTCTTAAATCAACAAATACATGTATTGTTATAAGAGATACGGTGCATTATAACTTGACACCGGCGCCTTATGTTGATGCCGGCGGTGACCCGACAGTTTGTGCAAATAATTCTAATGTCTATTTAGATGGGAACATAGCAGGAGCTACTACAACAGGACAATGGTATACATCCGGTTCAGGAGTTTTCTTGCCTAATTCAACCGCTCTTGATGCAATTTATTCACCAAGCACCAGTGATAAATCCGCCGGTCATGTAAACCTGATTCTTGTCTCTACTAACTTTGGAATGTGCTTTCCTGTTAAAGATACAATTGTTGTAACTGTTCTTGCATCCCCGGTTGTTGACGCCGGTCAGGAAAGTTATATCTGCACTTATGAGTCAATTATTCTCGACGGTTCAGTTTCAGGTGTAACGACAACCGGCAGATGGTCAACCTCTGGCTCGGGTATATTTGTTCCTAATGACAGCGTTCTGGATGCAACTTATATTCCAAGCCCTGCCGATACAGTAGCACAAACAATATCTCTTACTTTAGCATCTACAAATAATGGTTGTTGTAATGAAGTTACAGATATGCTCGCACTTCATATTACACCGAAACCGGTTGTAATAGCAGGTAATGACAGGATTGTTTGTGCTAATAATTCCAATGTTTTACTTGAGGGAATTGTTTCAGGTACTTCTACTACAGGTAAATGGACAACTTTAGGAGCCGGTACGTTCCAGCCGTCAAGCACTACTCTGGGTGCAACATATTTTCCCGGACAAGCGGATATTAATAATGGAGAAGTTACACTTGTCCTGTCATCAACTTTTGCTTGCCTTAATACTGATACGATGAAAATTACTATTACACCTGCGCCTTTGGTCAATGCCGGTCAAGACCAGTATTTCTGCGAAAATGAAGCTTTAGTGCAACTGAATGGTTCAGTCACTTTGGGAGCTTCAACAGGCATCTGGACTACAATTGGCTCTGGTTATTTTACTCCGAATGATACAATTTTTAATCCTGTTTACTATCCAAGTTCACAGGATACAGCCAACGGTTCGGTTACTTTATATCTCACATCCACTCATAATGGTGATTGTCTGGAAGAAGATGACTATATGACTGCCTATTTTGCAAAACAGCCAGCAGTTGATGCCGGAGTGGATCAAACCGTATGCGCAAATAATCTGGTTGACTTGACAGGTGAAGTATTATATGGTACTGAAACAGGTTTTTGGTCTACAAATGGAACAGGCATGTTTTATCCTTCAAAGATAAATTTGTATGCTGATTACTTATTCAGCGCCCAAGATACAACGAATGAAGAACTGAATATTATTCTTACATCCGATTCACTTGGGAGTTGTCAATCATTTTCTGATTCAATGGTTGTGACAGTTACTCCAGCTCCTTATATCGAAGCCGGTAATGATGTCAGTGTTTGTGAAAATAATGATACTGTCTTTCTGAATGGTCATTTATGGGGTGCTACAACAACAGGAACATGGTTTACAAGCGGTTCAGGCACATTTATTCCTGATTCCGCATTGGTAAATCCTATATATATTCCAAGTATTGGTGATATCATTGCTGGTTCAGTTACTCTTTACTTACGATCAACTAATGACGGCAATTGTTATCAGGTAACCGATTCAATGAAAGTTACAATTTTCGCGGATCCTGACGTTAATGCAGGTGCTGACCAATATCTCTGCGCAGGAGATAATATTTACCTTGATGGAATAATTACAGGTATAACTACATCAGGAAGATGGGAAACAAATGGAACAGGAATTTTTGTGCCTGACAACACTGTTTTAGGTGCTCCATATATTCCAAGTCCACAGGATACTGTCAATGGTACGGTCGAATTTCGTCTTGATACCAC
>JACQWN010000405.1 GCA_016209245.1 Bacteroidia bacterium | reverse complement strand
GGACTGACACAAATTAAAATATAAAAAAGGTAATTTCCGATATAAAAAAAAATATTTTTGTGCTGGACAAGAATTTTACTTTGAAATTCTCAGACATTACGGACAGACACTAATTAGAACCCTTTTAACAAATTTTTTTGATTCTTTACTTCTCGGGTTTCTCTAAAACTCAATTTTTTTTATTTTTGAATCCGTTTTTTATTTTTTTGTTGTTTGTTTCATATTTTTGTTTTTTTTTAACAAGCAGCAATACAATATGAAGAGCAAATTAATAATAATATCGTTGTACATTGTATTATATTCTTTGCAGGTTGCGCCGCAAAGGGCGATTACTTTAGAAGATATATGGCTGTCGTACAAATTTTTTCCCGAAATGCTTGGGGATATAACCCCGATGAATGACGGACAATATTATTCAATGTGTGCAGAGCGCACAAAAATAGTGCAATATGATTATAAAACCGGTAAAAAGGAAAGTATAATATTGGATATAGGGGGTATAGGGGATATAGGGGGTATTTCCGGGCTATTTTTTATATTTGATTATCAATTCAGCCCTGATGAATCAAAAATATTAATAGCGACCAGGCAAGAACGGATATACAGATATTCCAAACGTTCGGTTTATTATATTTATGACATTGCTCAAAAAAAGGCGTTTTCTTTAGATGAAAATTTAGAGAAAAAACAACAACTGGCGGAATTTTCACCTGACAGTAAAAAAATCGCTTATATGCAGGACAATAACCTGTATATAAAAGATCTCAATGCAAATCAATCATTTCCTGTAACCGACGATGGGGCGAATAATGCCATTATTAATGGAGCGCCCGATTGGGTCTATGAGGAAGAGTTCAGCTTTAGCAAAGCTTTTGAGTGGTCGCCCGACTCAAAAAAGCTGGCATATATAAAATTTGATGAACAAAATGTAAAGGAATATTCTTTTCCTGTATATGACGGGCTCTATCCTTCACATTATACATACAAATATCCGAAGTCAGGTGAAGAAAATTCTGTGGTAAGCGTGCATATTTTTGATTTGATGGAGAAAACAACTCTTCCGGTTGATATCGGTCAGGAAAAAGATATTTATATACCACGGATAAAATGGACAAAGGGCCCTGGAATATTATGCATAATCCGGCTGAACAGGTTGCAGAATAAAATGGATTATCTTCTAGCCGATGCGTTAACAGGGAAAACAAAAATAATAACAACAGAAGAAAATAAATATTATGTTAATCTCCGTGATAATCTTTTTTTTCTTAACGACAAACGAAATTTTATTACTACTGCTGAAAAAGACGGATGGAATCATGTCTATATATTTAATATTGCAACCGGCGTTGAAAAGCAAATTACATCAGGCCAATGGGAAGTAACGCAGGTTGTTGGAGAGAACGAGAAGGAAAATCTGATATATTATTTGTCAACAGAAGATTCTCCTTTGGAACGGCAGTTATATTCAATAAATACTGACGGCAGCAATAAAACAAAGATTACCCAGGTGCATGGCACGCATGAACCTGTATTTAGCAAAGATTATCAATATTTTATTAATACTTTTTCCGATGCAAACACACCTTACAAATATTCTGTATACGATAATAAGGGCAAAGAAATCAGAATTATTGAGGAAAATGCTGCATTAAAAAATCAAATTAATGAATTTGGTTTTAATAGAAAGGAATTTTTTAAATTTAAAACAACATCGGGAGCTGAGCTTTACGGATATTTGATTAAACCGCCGGATTTTAAGCCGGGAAATAAATATCCGCTTTTTATGCATTTGTATGGTGGGCCGGGTTATCAGGCGGTTACCGACAGTTGGGATATTTTTGAAATTGAATGGCAGGAATTTCTTGCACAGCAGGGCTATGTTGTAGCCAGTATTGATAACCGCGGAACGGATTACCGCGGTGAAAATTTTTCCAAAACCACATATATGCAGATGGGAAAATTAGAAACCGAAGATCAGACTGAAGCTACAAAATATTTTATTAATCTCGGCTTTATTGATGATAAAAGAATTGGAATTCAGGGTTGGAGCTACGGAGGGACGCTTGCTACGCTTTGCCTCCTGAAAGAGCCGGAAATTTTCAAAGCTGCTATTGCTGTGGCTCCGGTCACAAACTGGAGATACTATGATAATATTTATACTGAGCGTTATATGCGGACCCCACAGGAAAATCCACAGGGTTATGACGATAATTCACCGATTAACCATGCAGAAAAATTAAAAGGAAAGTATTTGCTTATTCATGGAACCGCCGATGATAACGTACATTATCAGAACAGCATGGAATTAGCCAAAGCATTGATTAATGCAGGAAAGCAGTTTGATATGATGTCGTATCCCGATAATGACCATGGTATAATGGGCGGAATGGCGACAAGGTATCAGCTATATACTAAGATGTGGGAGTTTATTAAAGAGAATTTATAATTGAAGAATTGTGACTATTTCTAAATGGGCATTATTATTCCACCGAAGTACGAAAAATTTACGAATATACGAATTACGAAATGGCCAGCGAATTCGTAATTCGTATATTCGTAGTATTAGTACTTCGGTGAAATAATTTGTATGATACAATTTTGACCTAAATAGTTACAAAAAATTAAAATTTTTAACACCAAATAAATTTTTATTATTATATTTGTCGAACCAAAAAGTTCCATTTGTGACTTGAATCCAGCGTTTTAGGTATCCGCATAGCTTGAAAATTCTTTAAAAATTGTCTTTTTTATCAATCAAATAGATAAGCGCAGCTAAAGCAGCGCTTCCAAGCTGTAATTCGCGGTTGTTAACTTTATCAACCGTATCATTTGCCGAATGATGATATTCAAAATAGCGATGAGGGTCAACATTTAGTCCTATAAGGGGTACTCCCTGAGCACCAAGGGGTCCAATATCTACTCCTCCCCAGCCTTTATAGAACAGATATAATCCATAAGGTTTGAACATATCGCTCCATGCTGATAGTTTCGCAACTATCGAATCATTCCCTGTAGTTGAAAAGCCGATTGGGGTCGTTCCGCCTCCATCGGATTCAATAGCTGCAATATATTTTTCGTTATTTACGCAATACATCTATCGCCTGAACGCAACCGGCGCCATCGTCGTGCGCTCCTTCAGTAATATCCCATGAATCTAAATGCCCGCCGACAATAATATATTCATCGGGAAAATCAGAACCCTTGATTTCTCCGATAACATTATGAGAAATTGTATCGGGAAAAGACCGGCAATTCGTTTTTACAAATAATTTAAGGGATGGATCCTTTTTCAACCACTCGCTTAATACTTCTGCATCCTTTGTACTAATTGCAATTGCCGGAATTTTTTCAATACTATCATTATATTTCATTAGCCCGGTATGTGGAAAATCATTTATTGTAAGCGACATAGAGTGTATTATGACCGCAACGGCTTTATATTTTGCAGCTTTGCTTGCGGCGGTATAACGAAATGAGGCGACTTCTCCATAAGCTTGAAACGGGTTAATATATGCCGGATTCATTTTTACATTAAAAAAAACGAACCTTCCGGAAATACCTTTTTCTCCAATTATACTTAATTCCTCAAAACTATGTACTTCAAGCACTTCTGATAATATTCCATCTTTGGTTGTTCCTACAGATTTGCCGAGAGCGCAGACATTCAAATTTTTCTTTCCTAATATTGAAGAAACCATAAATGCCTCCTCTTGAGCGCCTCTTTCCCAGTGCGGAACTTTCACTTCTTGCAAAAAGACCGTATCAAGCTTCATTTTTTCCATGGTTTGTTTTGACCATTCGACTGCTGCAGCCGCCTGATGTGAACCACAAAGACGAGGGCCTATCTTTTGACATAAATATATTAAATTTTCGTATGATGAATTTGAAGATAATGCATTATGATAAATTTTATTAATCATTAATGAATCAATATTCTGTGATTTAGCTGAAAATAGCGCACAACAGAACAATATTGAAAAAAAATTTTTTGGCATTTGAAAAAATTTTTTGGCATTTTTCAAAATTGCTTAAAAGTAGTTTACAATTTTTATTGTCGTGTTGTTACATTGCTAAATGGTTATATTGTTATATGGTTGAAAATGTGCATAAAACAATTTAACCATTTGACCATTATTTCGTGTTTAAGCAAAGTCAAATTGTAAACTGATAAATGAAAAACACCATTATTTTTTCTTGTTATT
>JACQWN010000104.1 GCA_016209245.1 Bacteroidia bacterium | reverse complement strand
TTTCAAGCACCGAGCTTCAAAGGATTGACCCAAAAACAGGGCAGAAGCTCGATAATCCTGTTACAACGGATGATTTATCAAATTTCAATCTTTACCAGTTTGACTATAAAGTTCAAAAGGAAAAGAGAACATATTATAAATTAGGCGATACAGGTAAAATACTTATTCTGTTGTCTGATAATGAAATTTCAAAAGAATATGTAAAATCTAAGTAAGTATTTAGTTATGGAAATTATTATTCCATCGAAGTACGTACAATATACGAACTTACGAACTACGAATATTAATAAAGGAATATAAAATATTCGTAATTCGTAAGTTCGTAAAAAATTCGTAATTCGATGGGATAATTTATAATATAAAATAATGGTCTAAATAGTAACAAATCAAAAAACAAATATCAATGAAAAGAATAATTATTTTAACCGGAGCTATTTTGCTATGCCAGATTGTATATAGTCAATACACTATTACACAGGGTGGAACTGTTAATACATGTTCAGGCACATATACTGCCGGCAGCTATGTGGCAAATCAGTCATATACATTTACTATATGCGGAACAGGGCTTACCGACAATAATCATGTGAGCATATTTTTCACTGCATGGGATGTGCCGTCTCCAAATCTGATGTGCGTTTACGACGGACCGGATGCGACTTATGATTTGTTAGGGTGTTATGATAACAGTAACTGGGGCGCTGACCATGCATTTACGGCGACACCTGCAAATCTTTCTGGCTGTATCACTATGGTTTTCACACCAAGCAATACTACATCAAGTTGGAGCGCTACACTCAATTGCATCTTTTCCTGCCAGCCGTTTCTGGCAAACCTTGATTATACCATACCTGCGGTTGGCCCTGATGGAATATATACAGATATATGTCTTGGAGAACCTATAACTTTTTCAGGTTCTGGCGACTATTATATGAATGATACACTGTATCACCAGGAAGACGGACAATGTACTTTTACCTGGTTTTTTGGCGATGGCACTTCAGCTACCGGCCAAACGGTTACACATACTTACACTACTATTGAGGGCTTTAATATCAGTCTGGTTATTACGGATCAAAACGATTGTGTAAATCTGAATGAATTGGATAACCGTGTAAGAGTGTCCACGATTCCTAATTTTGTCGGGACAGATATTCTTCCTGATGATATTTGTATTGGTGAAACAGTTGACCTGCATGGAGTTGTAAATCCTGCTCAAGGCAGTAATGAGCCGGATACGGTCGTTGCCGGAATGACATACCTTCCTGATGGAAATGGCGCTTCATACTCAACTTCATTAATAATGACAATATTTGAACCGGGTCAGTTTCTTGAAGATATTAACGATTTGTTAGGAATATGTGTTAATATGGAACATTCATATCTTGGCGACCTTGTAATTTCTATAACATGTCCCGATGGAACGCAGGTAATTCTTGAAGACCAGGGCGGTGGCGGAACATTTTTAGGGGAACCGATAGATGTTGATGACCCCAATCAGGTTGGAGTCGGCTGGACTTACTGCTTCACTCCTACAGCCACAAACGGTACACTTAATGATAATGCTGGTGGAAGCGGAACAAGCTTACCTGCCGGTGATTATGGCACATACCAGCCAATAAGCAGTTTAGTAGGATGCCCGCTAAATGGGAACTGGATAATCACGGTCACCGATAATTGGAGCATTGACGACGGTTTTATCTTTTGGTGGGGCTTGAATTTCGCTCCTGAATTGTATCCTACAATATGGTATTACATACCCGGCTTCCCTGTTGCTGACCAGCACTGGACAGGTAATGGAATTACTCCCCCAAGCACTTCCGACATTACTGTTGAACCAACTCTATCCGGTACGCTCCAATATACTTTTACTGCAACCGACGAATATGGTTGCTCTTATGATACTACTCTTTCAATAATAGTACGTGAACCTGCTACCTATTCTAATTTTGCATGGGATTGTATTGATTCTACACAGACATTTTACATTGAATTCGATATGTCGGGTGGTAATGGACCTTATACAGTTGTTGATTCTGCTACCGGTATGAATGTAGGAACAATCATCGGCGGCGACCACTTTTTCTGGGAAATGCCTTCCGGTACTCATTATAATATACTGATAGGTAATGAAAACAATTGTGAGAAAGTTCATTTATTTGGTTTTCAAAATTGCGCCTGCTACACATATTCAGGCACAATGGATCTTGATGAATTGATAGCTTGTGAAGGCAATCCCATTACTGCTATTAATAATGGAGACGAATTCCTGACCGCTGACGACTTATTTGAATTTATTATCCACGATGGTTCAGGAACCTATCCCTATACGGCGCTTGCCACCGGCAATGATCCGACTTTCCTTGATTCTGAAGTTCCGGGTATAGTTTATGGGCAGACATATTATATTGCCGCAGTTGCCGGATATGAAGACATGGGTAACCTTGGTCATGTTGACCCTTTAGATACTTGCTATTCGCAATCAATGGGTGTGCCCGTTATTTGGATGGAGAATCCTACAGCAATTATTCCACTTACCTCGGTAAAAGAATGCAGCAAAACAATTCAATTAACTGCAGTTCCTCCTCTGGTAGGTAATGGAGGATGGTATTGTCCTGACTGTGAATCGTTTATTACAGTTAATAATACTGTTTATACCGACCCGACCGTTTGGGTTTCGGTTCCGGATTACGGACAAGAAACATTTATCTGGAGTGTTTATAACTGGCAATGCGTCGCATCTGACACTATTGTCGTTAATTTTTTAGAAACACCCACTGCTTATGCAGGACAAGATAAAGCAGTATGCGGAACTTCAACCGGGCTTGAAGCGGTTTTTTCTGTAAGTACAACAGGCGAATGGACCCCACAAACTAATGTCGCTTTCGACCCCACCGACTCACCTACTGCTATCGTAACTGTTCCTGATTTTGGAACTTATACATTTACATGGAAAGAAGAAAACGATATATGTAACGACAATGATAAAGTAAAAATTACTTTTATCGAAACACCTGTTTCTGATGCAGGTTTAAATGATACAGTATGCGGAACAACCTATACATTAGTTGCCAACAATACTTTTCCCGACAGTGTCGGATTTGGATTCTGGTATTATACCGGCGGAGGCAATATTATTATAAGCGATATGTATAATGATACTACAAATGCAATGTACACGGGTCCCGGAGATTTTCTCACAACAGTGTCGTTCGTATGGTATGAAAGAAATGAGATCTCGATTGATCCTGTTTGTGAATTAAGGGATACGGTATTAATTACATTCGCTTCAGTTCCTTCGGCTAATGCCGGAGTTGATGACGAAATATGCGGAAGCTTTATTCAACTTGAGGCAGATATGCTTGGTGCAGGACTTTATACATCAATAACTTGGTCGGTTAATCTTGTCACTGCCGTATTTGACACTGCAAATACAGCTCCTGAAAATATCGGTGTAGGTTCTGAACAAGGCACACATGATCCGAATGGCTGGATAACTATTACTTCCCTGGGAGCTTTTGGCGATTCCGCCATAGTAACTGTTCCAATAATCTGGATGATTTCAAACCTTAACTGCAAAGATGTTGATACGGTTGAGGTTACATTTAATCAAAAACCTGATGCAAATGCCGGACTTGATGACAGTATATGCGGTTTAACTTACCAATTCAAAGCGGACCGCAGTCTCGAATTTTCAACTTCATCAGGATGGAGTACATTAGATGGTCCAATCACAGTAGGAATTACTTATATTCCAGCTGATCCTATTGATACTAATTCAATTGTCAATGTTCCTATAGTAGGAACTTACTGGTTTATCTGGGTGGAAAGGAATCCCGAGATGCCGATGTTTTGCATAGACAGGGATACAGTAAAAATTACTTTTTTAGAAAAGCCTAACCCTGATGCAGGTAACAATTTTAATGTATGCGGCAAATATACTCAAATGGAAGCTATACCAACTCCGGGAACGACAGGTGCATGGCAACAGCTTCCGGGGGTGCAGTACATACCTCCAAATAGTCCTACGGCCCAATGTACAGTTAATGTTTGGGGTCCTCTAAATATGGTATGGTGCGAAACAAACTCGGTATGCAGCGATTGCGACATGGTTACAGTAACATTTTACCAGGATTTGGAAGCGGAACAACAAGTATATGACCCTGCAGATTATCAGAATGGCATATTGCCCTGGTGCGAGGATATGTTTCCTTCATTAGATGCAAACCCATATACCAGCATTCCTACCGCACATGGCCAATGGATTGATATAATCGGAGGGACACAGATATATTCTCCGGCTGATAGTGTTCCAACATGCTCGGTAACGGTCGCCTGCATTAAATGCTTTAGCTACACTAGGTTCCCATGGAATTTGGTCATCAAATAACCCTGATGCTGTGTTTCATTATAATAACCTGCCAAACGATACAACGGCTCATGATTCTGTAACTGTGATTGTTCCGAGTTATGACCAGTATCCAATCTATTATGAATTTTACTGGCAGGAAGACAGCGGATGGGAAATTCCCGGTTTTGAATGTTCGGATATTGATACTGTACGTATAGTTTTTGCTGAACGTCCAACGGCTATTTATTATTTCAAGATGCCGCCATGTTACGGAGATACAGCAAAAATCTGGGCCGATTTATCCGATCCTGCACTCGCAGATATTGATTCTGCACGATTTGAATGGACTTTCGGAAACGATACCGACATTGTAATATATGGCGATAGTCTTGAATATGGAGATGGTCCTCATCTTGTATCCTGGACCCCTGCCGATACGATTCACCCGGTTACGCTTAGAGTAACTAACCAGTTCGGTTGCATGTCGTTTGAATTTAAAGATACAATTGAAGAACCGGCACCTTTGAGTCCTGGAATAATTGTTGTTCCTGCAACCTGTGGTAATCCTAACGGAGAAATCACACTCAGCACCGATTCAAACTTCTATACATTTACATGGCTCGATGAAAGAATTCCCGACCCTGATGATACAACAGTCACTTCATTATTTGGCGGAATTGATGGTTATTATCCGCTTCAGATAAGCGCTAAAGCAGAAGATGTGCATACATATCCTAATATTTACTGCATAGATACAGTGCCAATCTATATTCCCGATACGGGCGAAGTAACCGCCTTCTTCGACACAACCGATTTTATTTTTACCAACGGATTTGCTGAATACGACAGTATTGTTCCCGCACATATATCGTTATGGGACCTTTCATCAGAATCAACAAGGAGCTGGAGATGGCGTTTCTACGATGAAGATGGAAATCTGCTTACATTTATTGATGAAGATGGTGAAGAAACTACAGAAAGTACCGAACAATTTCCTGATGTAACTATAATGAAACCGGGTGTTTATTATATACAATTATATGTGTCGAGCAGGGAGGGTTGTGAAAATATATTTGTTTACCGTTCATTTTATGTTGTCGGGGAATCGTCAATAGAAATCCCTAATGTCTTTACGCCAAACAATGATGGGAAGAATGATGTTTTCAGACCTAAAGCCGTAAGCATAAAAACTATTCATGGGGAAATTTTCAACAGGTGGGGCAGAAAAATTTATGAATGGGATTATGATTATAAAGAACCTATCAGCAAAAATGGCTGGAATGGTAAAATAAATGACAAGGATGCTGCACCCGGTATTTATTTCTACGTTATTGAGGCAACCGCTATGGATGAAAAAGTTTACGAACCGATAAAAGGAACTGTCACTCTGATCCGCGATAAGAAATAATTCATGGAGAGGGCGGAATGTAGGAATCCCGAATGTAGAGACGCCCAAATTGGACATCTCTACATTCCGGTTTACATTTCACACTCTCTCCCTGCATTTTTCAGGTTGCTGTCATTCTGAAGGGCATATTTTCATTTATTCCAAAAGAAATTTTGAATAATAATTTAAAAATGCTATCTTTGCAGAACAGAATTATTTTGGTCACGTGGTCGAGTGGCGAGGCAAAGGTCTGCAAAACCTTACTACAGCGGTTCGAATCCGCTCGTGACCTCATTATTTTATTCACTAAAGCTAAATAATTCCTCTTTTTTAACTACTTCAACTTTCGCTTTGTTTCTCAAACGTTTTGATATTGCACTGTAAGGTGAAACTACTATATCTTCCGCAGTCGAAAGCCCATGTAATATTTCTATATAATTATTATCCTGAATTCCTGTCTTTACTTCCCTGATGCCGGCTATTCCTTCTTTGATAATAAAAACTACCTCGAGCATTTTCTCTTCTTCGGTTTTAGCTTTTTCTTTAGTAAAATTGACATTATTTTCTTGTTTTTCCCATTCATCAGATTCATTAAATTCATGGAAACCTTTACTTTTTGCTGCCGTGTCATTTTCCGCTCTTGTTGTTACTGCCTGTATGGGTACAGAAAGCACATTGAAAACACGGTGAGTTTGTATATCAACTGTAGCCGACATTCCCGGCCTAAATGGACAGTAATTGGGATTATCTTTTGGTATTAAATCCTGATACGAGCTTCGTAATATTCTTATCTTTACTTCAAAACTTGTCACTTGGTCGGATGCAAGTCCGGCGGTCTTAGCCGAGTTTGCAATTTCAGTAACCAGCCCTTTGAACTTTTTGTCAAGATAAGCATCAGCTTCAATCAATGCAGTATCGTCAAAAGATACTCTGACAATGTCATTTTCATTGACATCAACTACAACCTCCATAACATCAAGGTTGGCAATACGTAACATTTCGGTGCCTGCCATCTGCATAGTTCCAACAACTCTTTCGCCTTTTTCTACATTAAGCATTGTAACCGTACCGTCAACTGGTGCATATATTGTTGTTTTATCAAGGTTTTCCCGCGCTTCTTTCAATGATGCTTCGGTGCTTTTTACAGAAAATTCAGAAGCTTTAACTGTTTCAACTGTGGCGTCAACTTCTGCTTTTCCCATCTCAAAGGCAGACTGGGCGGTTTCATAATCGGACTCGGAAATGGCTTTTTGCTCCCAAAGCTTTTTATTTCGCACCCATGTCTGCTCTGTTTTCTTGAACTGCGCTTCAACCTGGACAAGCCGCGCTTTTGCGTTAGCAAGATTCGCATTTGAGGAATTTAATGTGGCTTCTATACGTTCAATTGATGATAAATAAATATCGGGATTTATTTTCAGCAGCAAATCGCTCTCTTTAACCTCCTGCCCTTCGATAACATGCAATTCAACTATTTCGCCTGAAACATCGGAGCTGATTTTTACTTCAGTCTCGGGCTGTATCTTGCCATTAGCAGTAATTGTTTCTATGATATTGCGATATTGCGCTTTTTCGATGCTGACCTTAATTTTGCCTGCCCGGCCGAACCATCCCGCCCTGTTCCCGACCGTCGCAAACATAATTAATGCTATTGTTATGACTATCAGAACCCACAGAATTTTTTTCTTAGTTTGTTTTCTCATATATTATATTTATCGGATGAGTGCAAGTGTTCGTGCTGCATTCCTTAATTTATCAGCGTATATGCGTAGCATTAGCTTTTTCATTACATGCAGCATGACAGTTGCACCGTGTTGGAAACCGGCTCATATTATATCAGTTTATTTATATGACTTAATAAACGTTTCAGCAGTCATAACAGGAATTTTTGATTCCTTAAAGTCTTTTAAATTTCTTGTAATAATACAGTCAATTGAATTTTCTATCGCTGTATAATATTGGACTGAATCCTCAAAATCTTTGAAATTAGAATTTAATCCCAAATCAATTATTTTCTCATCACAGGATAAAATTTTTACCAGTAATTTAAATTTACGTAAAATCTCTTTGGATTCTCTTTCCGGTAACTCTTTTGAGAGAATATAATTTGAATTTAAAAATGTAATCGAGGATACGTATAATTTAATTTTTTTTCTGTCAGATAGAGAAAATAGTCGCGCTGAATATTCATAAAAAGGTTCTCTTTTTGCCAATAAATCTAATACTATATTGGTGTCAACTAATAAATTTTTCATTTGTACTTTTTGTTTAAATAATTGGCATGCTCGTTTTTGTAATCATAATCTAATTTTAGTGTAACTACTCCACTTAAACTCTCTACTAAAGGAGTAATTTCAAATTCTTGTTTTTCAGATTTTGTGATAGAGTCCAAGTAGAATTCAATCATTCGTGAAAGACTAGTTCTGTGTCCACGAGCATAATATTTGGCTCTGTCAATAACTCGTTTGTTAAGTCGTAATGTTAATTTCGTATCCATAATTTATAATTTTATTTACGTACAAATATATAATTTTTATACGTAAAATCCAAATTATTATTAAAAAATGGTGATTTTTTTTTGTGAGCTTGCTTCCAACATTATAGTTTAATTGGATTACCCATATAAAACTCAAGGATCTTGCTTTTAAAAATATATTCGTATTTTGCCTGAAGCAAATCAGAACTGGCTTTTGTCAGTTGATTTTTAGCAATGTTATAGTCTATCTGATTCATAAGCCCCAGGTTAAATTTTTGTTCGGAATACCTGAATGCCTCATCCATTGACGAGACAGCTTTTTTTGAGGCGACATATTTTTTAAGCGCCGAAAATGCATCCGCATGTGCCTGCTGAATTTCACGGTATAACTGATTTTTAACGCTTTGCAATTGATATTGCTGATTCAGAACATTGATTTTCGCATTACTGACTGATGAGTATGTCTGTAAACCATTAAAAATTGGTATTGAAAGACTAAATGTCAAAGTAGTGCTGAGGTTATCGTTTATCTGGTCTTCAAAAGGACGTGTTTCGGTTTCATATTCTACATCAAAATTATAATTATAAACATCTTCACCAGATTGAGTATATCCTGCAAGAATAGAACTAAAGACGGTATCTGTAATTTTGTAATTCTCAATTGCACTCGAAAAACCTGTTCCCCAGTTAGCGCTCATACTCAGGCGGGGGCTGCGCGAGCCTTCGGCAACAGACAATCCCTTTTCGGCGCTTTTCAGCTTATATTCGGCGCTTTTAATCTGAGGTAAATTTTTCAATGCTTCCTGATATGCCTGTTCAACAGTAATATTCAGCGATTGTTCATTTATTTCAGGTAATACCGGCTTTATTATATCAAAACCTGCGGCTGAATCAAACTCGATTAATTGAATGAGGGTAAGATATGATAAAGCCGATTGATTTTCCGCATTTACCGCCTGTAATTCTTCTGAAGCAAGCTGTGCTTCAATTTCAAGCAAGTTCCCATGAGGCAGGCTGCCGGCTTCAACCAGCTTTGCAGTACGCTCCGCCTGTTGCTTGGTTATTTCAAGCTGAGTTTTTGCAATCCCGAGCATTTCCTGATTAAATAAAATCTGCAGATATGCCGAGGCGATCTTCAGAGAAATATCATTGATTGTTTTATCAATGTCATATTGACTTGCAAGTAAATTGAACTTGTTTCGCTGAATAGTATTATAATTTTGTAATCCGTTAAAAAGCGTCAATGATGAAGAAACAGAAAAATTATTTGAACGCACATTGTTTTCAGTAAAATCGTTAGTGAACGGGTCAACCGAACGACCGAAATTATATTGTTGAGTGGAATAACCGTTCAATGTCGGTAATATGCCGGCTTTCGATTGTAATAATGTATTTTTTGAATATTGCTTATTTAGTTCCTGCTGCTTTATCTGAAGATTATTTTTAACAGCATAATCAATACAAGTTTCAAGAGTCCATTTCTGTTGTGAAAAAGCTATTATAAAGCAATGGCAGAAAAAGGAAAATATTATTAATATCCTGTAAATCATAAATATACATAATAATAGATTAGTAAAGATATATATTTAGTTATTATTAATAAAAACAAATGTTATAAAATATAGTTTGATTAATTCTTAACACCCCGCCTTGTGAGGCAAACGAATTTGAAAAAATAAAATCGTATTTTTGCAGTGTAATAAAAAAACAATAAAAATGGAACAATCATTATACATCAACGACATCAAAAAACTTTACCCAGACGAGTGGACTTTAATTGGCAATCCGATTATGGACGACAGTAAAATTGAAGTTCTTTCAGGTATTCCAATTTATCACAGCAAAGACAAGAAAGAAGTTTGTTACATCGGAAGAGACAAAACAACTGTATTTGACAAAATCACTTTGATTTTTACAGGGTCGTTCAAACCTATCAGAAAAATTACAGGCATTTTCAACCGTATCAAATAATGAAATATCCATTCAAACGAGAACTTGAAAGCGGACTTATCATTGTAAGCATTGAAATAGATGGTAAGTATGAACTAAAAATGGTGCTTGACACAGGTGCAAGCAACACAACCATTGACAACAACTTTTCAGATTACAACGGACTTCTTGGACTTGATTTTTTTGAAGGAACAAATTTTTGCATTGACATGAAATTAAACACAATAACACTGACTAAATAAGCACGAAACGCTAATCGGGTAAGCCGCCCCGCCAGGAGACCTGATGGGGAGAGCCTCTCACATTTATCTGCCGTAATGAAATGAAGGCATGACCACTGTACATTCGGTTCACGAATACGGCTGTTCGACTGGAAAAAACACCCGTCTTTTTGCTTTATTTCGACAAGTGTTACAGTGAGCAGTTCGACTGGCTCACTGTGGCACCTGTCGAACTGCTCAATATACCATCTAAAAATTTATTTGTATTTTTAAAATTTTTATAGAGCTTTTGGACGTTATGTGTCGTGCTAGGGCGACCGTTTAGACTTTCGAAATTATTTTAATATTTTAATATTTTATCATATTTTTATGCACTTGATTGAGAGTGCAAAATTTAACAAGGGCAAAGACAAAATATATTTCGGAGTACCGGGAAATCTCGTTGCTTTCGCATGTAAAATTTCGTTTGACAAAGGCTATGAAGGGTTTCTTGCATTTGACGCTAAGACAGAGTTGATTAAACACTACGAACGTTCGCTTGGAGCGACTCATTTCCGTGGGCTTCGTATGTTTATTCAGACAAACGCTGCAT